>NZ_MLCO01000130.1 GCF_001982615.1 Teichococcus deserti
AGGCCAGGGGAATGAATTCCCCTGGACCCCTTCTTTTTTCTGCCTGATTGCCATGTCCACGTGACGATAGGACGTGGCCCGGCCCGGCAGCAGCGCGACCTTCGAGGTTGCGCTGCTTTCGTATTCAGCGTCCCGCCGTGATGCCCTCACAAGGGCGCCGATGACGCGCTGCCCTACGAACGGCCAGTGATAGAAAAAGATGATGGGGGGGAAGAATTCCTTCTCCCCCCACCCATCAGTGGCTTCTCTAAACTTCCGCCTGCCAGAACATCGGAAAACTCGACTCCACGAAATTCTTCAGCCGCGCCCGGTACCCGGCCGGGCGCGCGAACTGCCCCCACATGACCGAGGGCGTCAGCGCATAGGACGCCGCCTGGATCTTCTCGGCCAGGGCCTTGCGCGCGGCCAGGTCGGGCGCCGCGGCAAATTGCTCCAGGAGACCCGTGATGCCGGTGTCGCAGCTCCAGCCCGGGTAGTCGGCGCAGTTGTTGGCGACGTAGAAGTGGGTCAGGGGGGACAGGTTGTCGACGCCGTTGGAATAGACGGGGAACAGGCTCCAGCCTTCGCGCTTGGCGCGGCGGGCCAGCACGGTGCCCCAGTCCATCACCTGCTCGTCGACGGTGAAGCCGGCCTGCTTCATGTTCTGCGCCAGCACCTGGCCGGCGGTCTGCGAGATCGAGCCATTGACCTGCAGCATCACCACCGGCTCGCCCTTGTAGCTGGTGCGGGCCAGTTCGGCTTTGGCGGCGGCAATGTCCAGCTTGGCGACATCGCTGCCGGCGGCGGTCTCGAAGGGCGTGCCGCACATCCAGAAGCTGGGGCAGCCGTCGACGCGGTACTGCTCGGGGATGCCGATGGCCTGCATGATCTGCGCCTGGTCGACCAGCTTCCACAGCACCTGGCGCACCGCCGGGTCGGCGAAGGGGCCGCTGGCATGGTTCAGGCGGAAATTGCCCTGGAACATGTGGATGCCGCCCAGGCCGATCAGCTTGACCTGGCGGTTGCGGCCCAGCCCCGCCAGGTGGTCGAAGGGCAGGTATTGCATGTAGTCGATCTCGCCGGCGGTCAGCGCGGTCGCGCCTGTCGCGTCGTCCGGCATGGTCTTCAGCACCAGCTGCTCGATGCGGACGGCCTTGCCGCCGGCGAGGAAATCGGGCTCCTCGGCGCGCGGCCGGTACTCGGCGAACCGCTCCAGCAGCATGCGGTCGCCGGGGCGGAACTGGTCGGGGCGGAAGCGGAAGGGGCCGGAGCCGATGACCTCCTTGATCCGCTGCTCGCCGGCGGCCTGGACGACGCGGGCCGGCATGATGAAGGGCACCGGCGCATTCGGCTTGCCCAGCACGTCCAGCATCAGCGGGAAGGGCTTTTTCAGGGTCATCCGGAAGCGGGTGGCGTCGACCGCCTCCAGCTTGTCGAGCGAGGCCAGCAGCATCCGCCCCAGGCTGTCGCGCGCCGCCCAGCGGTTCAGCGAGGCGACGCAATCCGCCGCCGTGACCGGGCTGCCGTCATGGAAGGTCAGGCCGGAGCGCAGGGAAAAGTCCCAGCTCAGCTGGTCGGCCGAGACGGTGTGGCCTTCCAGCATCTGCGGCCGGATCTGCCCCTTCCCGTCCATGGCGAAGAGCGTGTCGAAGACATGATAGCCGAAGCTGCGGGTGATCGCGGCCGTGGTGACATGCGGGTCGAGGATGACGACCTCGGACTCCAGCACCGCGGTGACCAGCCCGCCGGCGGCGCTCGCCAGGCGGGGGGCGGCCAGGAAGGGCAGGCTGGCGCCGGCGGCCAGGATCTGCCGGCGACCCAGGCGTGGCGAGGGGCGGATGGGGTCCATGGATATGCTCTCTCCCTGTGGCCGCTGTCTCTGGCGGGCTGCGCGGGGGGCTTCTGCGGACCTCTCGCCGACGCAGGCTTGCAGGATGATATATCCAATATCAGACTGCGGCCAACAGGAAAGCCGGAGGCCGCAGCACCATGCCCGAGACCCAGCCGACGCAGCTCACCGCCGCCCGCGCCGCGGCCCTGATCCGCGCGAAGAAGCTGTCGCCGGTCGAATACACCCAGGCGGTGCTCGACCAGGCCACGCGGCGCGCGGACCTGAACGCCTTCGCCACCTTGCTGCCGGAGCACGCGCTGGCCGCCGCCCGCGCGGCCGAGCAGGCGGTGATGGATGGCCGCCCGCTCGGGCCGCTGCATGGCGTGCCGGTCAGCGTGAAGGACCAGGTGGACATGACGGGCGTGGTCACCGGTCATGGCTCGGCAGTCTATGCCGACAACACGGCCGCTGCCGACGACATCCTGGTCCGCCGGCTGCGGGATTCCGGCGCCATCATATTTGGAAAATCCCGGCTGCCGGAATTCGGGCATAAGGGCCTGACCGACAGCCCGGTCTATGGCCTGACGCCCAATCCCTGGGACAAGACGCGCACCGCCGGCGGCAGCAGCGGCGGCGCGGCGGTGGCTGTGGCGGCGGGGATCGGGGCCATCGCGCTGGGCACCGACGGGGCGGGCTCGGTGCGCATTCCGGCGGCCTGCTGCGGCCTGGTCGGGCTGAAGCCGACCTTGGGCACCCTGCCCTGGCAGCAGGGCAGCGACACCTTCGGCAACTACACCTATGCGGGCCCGATGACCCGCAGCGTGACCGATGCGGCGGTGATGTTCGCCGCCATGGCCGGCCCCTCCCCGGCCGACCCCTGGAGCCTGGCCCAGGCGGGCAAGCCGCCGCGGCTGAACCCGGCGCTGGCCGGCAACGACCTCTCCGGCCTGCGCATCGGCTATATCGAGCGCGCCACCAATCCGCGGCTTGCTGCCGACATGGCCGAGGCCACCCGGCGGTCGCTGGCGGTGCTGGAGGGGCTGGGCGCCGAGGTCACCCCGGTCGCCGATCCGATCGACTGGATCGAGTTCCCGGCCCGCATCCTCTACCAGGCGAATTATGCCGTCTCCATGGCGCGCCACCTGCCGCAATGGCAGAACCAGATGGACCCGGCGCTGCTGGCCTTCGTCGAGCGCGGCAACGGCTTCGACCTGCACGAGTTCCGCCAGGGGCAATATGCCCGGACCCGGCTGTTCCGCAGCATCCAGGCGCTGTTCGAGCGCTTCGACCTGCTGGTCACCCCGACCCTCAGCCGCACCGCCTTGCCGGCCGATTTCGACGCCGCCAACGACCAGGTCGAGGTCGAGGGCGAGCTCTGCGGCATCACCCGCCAGGGCTGGAGCAGCTATGTCTACCCCTTCAACCTGACCGGCCACCCGGCGCTGACCGTGCCCAACGGCTTCGGCGCCGACGGGCTGCCGACGGCGGTGCAGCTGGTCGGCCCCTGGGGCGGCGACCTGGACCTGCTGCGGCTGGCCGGGCTGCTCGAGGCGGCCGCCCCCTGGGCGGATTACTGGCCGCCGGAAGCCTGAAGCCGGCCGGCCGTCGAAAAAAACTGCCATCCAGCCACCCTGGGCCCTTGCCTGCGGGCCTCCCCCCTTTGCACTTTGTTCACAAACTCAGGGTGGCTCTCATGGACAGACGCTCCTTTCTCGGCGCCGGCGCCTCGCTGCTGGCCATGCCGGCGATCATTCCGGCCGCGCGCGCACAGTCGGCGGCGGTGAAGGTGGCCTTCGTCGCCACCCTCTCCGGCCCGGCGGCGGCGCTCGGCGTGCAGCTGCGCGACGGCTGGGCGGCCGGCGTCAAGCATCTGGGCGGCAAGCTCGGCGGGCTGCCGGTCGAGACCCTGGTGATCGACGACGAGCTCAAGCCCGAGACCGCCCTGACCCGCGTCCGCGCGGCACTCGACCGCGACAAGGTCGACTTCGTGGTCGGCGTGGTCTTCAGCAACATGCTGCAGGCGATCTTCCGCCCGGTCACCGAGAACGAGACCTTCCTGGTCACCGCCAATGCCGGGCCCTCGACCTATGCCGGCCGCGGCTGCAGCCCGTATTTCTTCACGACGGCCTATCAGAACGACCAGCCGCACGCGACCATGGGCCAGGTCGCGCAGGATTTCGGCTACAAGCGGGTCTTCGTGCTGGTGCCCAACTACCAGGCCGGCAAGGACGCCGCCGCCGGCTTCCGCAGCCGCTTCAAGGGCGAGGTGGTGGACGAGGTCTATGTCCCCCTCAACCAGCTGGACTTCGCCAACGAGGTCGCGAAGATCGCGGCGCTGAAGCCGGATGCCGTCTTCACCTTCATGCCGGGCGGCCTGGGCGTGGCCCTCGTCCGCCAGTATCGCCAGGCGGGCCTGGCCGATATTCCCTTCCTGTCGACCTTCACCGTCGACGAGGCGACGCTGCCCGCCCAGCGCGAGGCGGCGCTCGGCTTCTACACCGCCGCCACTTGGGCGCCGGACTTCGCCAATGCGCAGAGCCAGCGCTTCGTCCAGGACTTCATGGCCGACTACAACTATGTCCCGGGCAATTACGCCGCCCAGGCCTATGACGCGGCGTCGATGATCGATTCCGCGGTGAAGGCCGTCGGCGGCAAGCTTTCCGACAAGGCCGGGCTGCGGGCGGCGATGGAGAAGGCCGACTTCACCTCGCTGCGCGGCAATTTCCGCGTCGGCCGGAACCACTACCCGGTGCAGGATTTCTACCTGTGCAAGGTGGTGCAGCGGCCGGACGGCAAGTTCGCCACCTCGACGGTGCGGAAAGTGCTGTCCGACGATGTCGACCCCTATGCGGGCGAGTGCCGGATGCGCGCCACCTGATGACGGCTTCCTTGCTGATGCTGCAGCTCCTCAACGGGCTGCAGCTTGGAATTCTTTTGTTCCTTGTCGCCGCCGGCCTGACCCTGGTCTTCGGGGTGATGGACTTCATCAACCTGGCGCATGGCGCGCAATACATGCTGGGGGCCTATCTGGCGGCCTCGATCGGCGGCGCCCTGGGCAGCTTCTGGCTGGGGCTGCTCGCCGCCCTGCCGCTGTCGCTGGCCTTCGGCCTGGCGCTGGAATGGCTGGTCTTCCGCCATCTCTATGCCCGCGACCACCTGGCCCAGGTGCTGGCCACCTTCGGCGTCATCCTGGTGATCGACGAGGGCGTCCGCCAGCTCTGGGGCAGCGCGCCCCTCAACGTCCCGCAGCCCGAGGGCTTTTCCGGCGGCATCACGCTGATGGCCGGCCTGACCTATCCCAGCTTCCGCCTGGCCATCATCGTCGCCGGCCTGGCCGTCGCGGCCCTGATGTGGCTGGTGGTCGAGCGCTCCCGCCTCGGCATGCTGATCCGCGCCGGCGCCAGCAACGCGCCGATGGTCCGCGCGCTGGGCGTCGATACGGGCCGGCTGTTCCTCGGCGTCATCGGCGTCGGCGCCATGCTGGCAGGCTTTGCCGGCGCCATGGCCGGGCCGGTCTTCGCCGTGGTGCCGGGCATGGGCGACCAGGTGCTGATCCTGGCCTTCGTCGTCATCGTCATCGGCGGCATCGGCTCGATCCGCGGCGCCTTCATCGCGGCCCTCGCCGTCGGCCTGGTGGAAAGCCTCGGCCGGGCGATGATGCCCGAGCTGATGCGCCTGTTCCTCGACGCGGCGCCTGCGCGCCAGGCGGGGGCGGCGGTCGCCTCCATGCTGGTCTATGCGGTGATGGCGGCGGTGCTCGCCTGGCGCCCGGCCGGCCTCTTCCCGGCGGCGCGGGCATGACCCGGCTGCTGCGCCCCTCGCTGCTGCTACCGCTGCTGGCCCTCGCCGCCCTGGCCGCCGCCCCCTTCCTCGGCTTCGGCGACCGCTTCGCCCTGACCCTGCTGTCGCGGGCCATGATCCTCGGCATGGCGGCGGTCAGCCTGTCGCTGCTGGTCGGCGGCGCGGGGCTCGCCTCCCTCGGCCATGCGGCGATGATGGGGATCGGCGCCTATGTGGTCGCCGCCCTGGATCTGGCCGGCATCACCGAGGGCGCCATCGCCTTCCCCGCCGCCATCCTGGCCGCGGCGGCCTTCGCCGGCATCACCGGCCTGGTCGCGCTGCGCACCAGCGGCGTCTATTTCATCATGATCACCCTGGCCTTCGGCCAGATGCTGTTCTTCACGTTGTCAGCCCTATCCGCTCTGGGCGGCGACGACGGCTACACGCTCTATGGCCGCAACACCTTCCTCGGCGCCGATATCCTCACCCCGCGGCTGAGCTTCCATTTCATCTGCCTCGGGTTGCTGGCGGCCAGCTGGGGGCTTTGCGCCATGCTGTCCCGCAGCCGCTTCGGCCGCGTCCTGCGCGCCGCCCGCGAAACCCCGCTGCGCGTCGAGGCCCTCGGCTTCTCCCCCTTCCCCTACCGCCTGCTGGCCTATGTCATCGCCGGCGGCATCGCGGGCCTGGCCGGGGCGCTGCTGGCCAATGCCATGGAATTCGTCTCGCCCGCCGTCGCCTCCTGGCCACGCTCGGCCGAGCTGCTCTTCATGGTCGTCCTCGGCGGCGTGGCGCAGCTGCCGGGCGCCCTGGTGGGCGCCCTCGCCTTCGTCCTGCTCGAGGAAGGCCTGGCCCATGTCATGTCCGCCTGGAAGCTGGTCTTCGGCCCGCTGCTGGTGCTGGCGGTGATCTTCCTGCCCGGAGGTCTCACGGGGGGCCTGCCCTGGCGCCGCCGCAAGCAGGAGCGCCGCGCCGATGCCTGAGCCCATCCTGGTCCTCGACAAGCTGGAAAAGCATTTCGGCGGGCTGGCGGTGACCCAGCAGGTCTCGCTCGACCTCCGCCCCGGCGAGATCCACGCGCTGATCGGCCCCAACGGCGCCGGCAAGACCACGCTGATCCACCTGGTCAGCGGCACCCTGCGCCCCGATGCCGGCCGCGTGCTGCTGGACGGCCGCGACGTCACCCGCCTGTCCCTGCCGCAGCGCGCCCGGCTGGGCCTGGCCCGCAGCTTCCAGATCACCTGCGTCATCCCGGGCTTTTCGGCGCTGGAGAACGTGGCGCTCGCCCTGCAGGCCGGCGACGGCTCCTCCTTCCGCTTCTTCCGCGCCGCCCACCACGAGGCCCGCCTCAACGACGCAGCCCGCGCGACGCTCGACGAGGTCGGCCTCGGCGCCCGCGCCACCATCCCGGCCGGCGCCCTGTCCCACGGCGAGCGCCGCCAGCTGGAACTCGCCGTCGCCATCGCGACCCAGCCCCGCCTGCTGCTGCTCGACGAGCCGCTGGCCGGGGCCGGGCCGGAAGAGACCGAGCGGCTGATCGGCCTGCTCCAGCGCCTGAAGGCGCGCTGCCCCATCCTGCTCGTCGAGCACGACATGCAGGCCGTCTTCGCCCTCGCCGACCGCATCTCGGTGCTCAATCAGGGACAGCTGATCGTCACGGGATCAGCGGCGCAAATCCAGGCGCACCCCGAAGTCCAAACCGCCTACCTGGGCGAAGACGAATTCGCATAGTAAGAAAGGCTGCGGAATGAATTCCCCAGACCCCTTCTTTTTTCTGTTTCATAAGAGGAAACCAAGATGACCTTCCCCTTTCCTGAAGCGGGCGTGACGCGCGCCGGCGAAGGCCTCGGCGGCATCTCCTGGGATATCCTCGGCCAGACCTACAAGCCGGTGCAGCTGTCGGAAGCCTCCTTCGCCTTCGACACGCTGTTCCCGCCCGGCACCTTCGTGCCGCCCCACATCCACCCCGACCAGGACGAATTTATCCGGATCCTGGAAGGCCAGTTCGAGCTCATCCTCGACGGCCAGGAGATCAAGGCCTCGGCCGGCGACCTGATCCGCATGCCGAAAGGCTCGACCCACGGCATCTTCAACCGCAGCGACGCGCCCGTCCGCGCGCTCTTCTGGGTCGCCCCCTCGCGCAAGCTGTTCGAGCTGTTCTCGAAGCTCGACCGCCTGACCGACCCGGCCGAGGTCGTCCGCGTCTCCGCCGAGCACAACATCCACTTCCTGCCGCCCCCGGGCTGAGGCCAGCCGTGTCGATCCTGATCGCCGGGGGCGGCATCGGCGGGCTGACGCTCGCCCTGATGCTGCAGCAGCGCGGCATCGCCTGCACGCTGCTGGAGGCGGCGGAAGAGATCCGCCCGCTCGGCGTCGGGATCAACGCCCTGCCGCATTGCATCCGCGAGCTTGCGGCCCTCGACCTGCTGCCGCGGCTGGATGCCATCGCCATCCGCACGCGGCAGCTGACCTATGCCAACCACCTCGGCCAGACCATCTGGTCCGAGCCGCGCGGCACCTTCGGCGGCCATGACGTGCCGCAATTCTCGATCCATCGCGGGCGGCTGCAGGCGATGCTCTGGCAGGCCGCCGCGGAACGCCTGCCGCCAGGCTCGCTCCGCTGCGGCCACCGCCTGCTGGGCTTCACCCAAGACGACCAAGGCGTCACCGCCCGCTTCGCGACATGCGCCGGCGAGGTGACGCTGCAAGGGGCTGCGCTGATTGGCGCCGACGGCATCCATTCGACCCTGCGCGCCCTGCTGCATCCGGCGGATGGCGGTATCCGCTGGAACGGCATCCAGATGTGGCGCGGCGCGGTGGACTGGCCGGCTTTCGATGGCGGCGACGCCATGGTCATCGCCGGCGACGCGGTGGCCAAGCTCGTCCTCTACCCCATCGCCCCCGGCCTGACGCCGGACAGCCGCCTGACCAACTGGGTGATCTACGCCAAGACCGGCGAGGACGGCTCCGCCCCGCCCCGGCGCGAGGACTGGTCGCGCCGCGGCCGCCTGGATGACTTCCGCCACCTGGTCGACCGGCTGTCGCTGCCTTTCAACGACACCGCCCGCATGATCGGCGCCACCGAAGAGATCTTCGAATACCCGATGGTCGACCGCGACCCGCTGCCCTGGTGGACGCAGGGCCGGGTCAGCCTGCTGGGCGATGCGGCGCATGCCATGTATCCGGTGGGCTCCAACGGGGCGTCGCAGGCGGTGCTGGATGCGCGCTGCCTGGCCGATCTGCTGGTCGACCTCGCCGCGCTGGAAGCGCTGGCCGCTTATGACGCCGCGCGCCGCCCAGCGACGACGGCCATCGTGCAGTCGAACCGCGGCGGCGGGCCGGAACGGGTGATCGGGCTGGTGGCGCAGCGCGCGCCCGACGGCTTCGCCGCGATCGGCGACGTGGCCACCCCGGAAGAGATCGCCGCCATCTGCGGCGGCTATGCGCAGCTGGCCGGCTTCGCCCGGCCGGCCGGAGGCTGACGGCTATGGATGCTCGTTGGAACTACCTGGACGGGCAGCTGCGCCCCAGCCAGCCGGCGCTGCTGGAACGCTTCCTGGCCGATAGCGCGGCGGCGGTGGCCGAGCTCGGGCCCGATCTGGACCTGGCCTATGGCGCGCACCCGCGCATGGTCTTCGACGGCTTCCGCGCGACGGCGCCGTGGCGGGGGACGCTGCTGTGGTTCCATGCCGGGTACTGGCAGTCGCGCGACAAGTCGCTGTTCCGCTTCCTGGCGCCGCCGCTGGTGGCGATGGGGCTGGACGTGGCGGTGGTGAACTATCCTTTGTGCCCTGACGTGACCTTGGGCGACCTGCTGGCGGCGACGCGGGAGGCGGTGCCGGCGGTGGCCGACTGGGCCGGGCGCGGCGGCGGAGGGATGATCGCCGCGGGGCATTCGGCGGGGGGGCATATCGCGGCGGAGCTGGCG
>NZ_MLCO01000131.1 GCF_001982615.1 Teichococcus deserti
GCCGCGCCTCTGCCTGCCGCGCCTCTGCCTGCCGCGCCTCTGCCCGCACAGGCCGCCTCGCCCGAGACCGCCATCGACACCCAGGCCCCGGCCGATGGCAGCACGCCCCGCAGGAAGCTGTTCATCCGCACCTGGGGCTGCCAGATGAACGTCTATGACAGCGGCCGCATGGCCGATGTCCTGGCCCCGCTCGGCTATGGCCCGGCCGAGACGCCGGAGGAGGCCGACATGGTTATCCTCAACACCTGCCATATCCGCGAGAAGGCGTCGGAGAAGGTGTTCTCCGATCTCGGCCGGCTGCGGCAGATGAAGGAGGCCAAGGCGGAGGCCGGGCAGAAGATGGTGCTGGCCGTCGCCGGCTGCGTTGCCCAGGCCGAGGGCCGGGAGATCACCAACCGCGCCCCCTGGGTCGATATCGTGCTGGGCCCGCAGACCTATCACCGCCTGCCGGAGATGGTCGCCCGCGCGGCGCGCGCCGCCGGCGCCCAGATCGACACCGACTTCCCGGTCGAGCAGAAGTTCGACCTGCTGCCGCAGCCGCGCGCCGACCAGGGCCCGATCGCCTTCCTCACCATCCAGGAAGGCTGCGACAAGTTCTGCTCCTTCTGCGTGGTGCCCTATACCCGCGGCGCGGAGTTCTCGCGGCCGGTCGCGGCGATCGTGGCGGAAGCGAAGCGGCTGGTCGCCGGCGGCGCGCGGGAGATCGCGCTGCTCGGCCAGAACGTCAACGCCTGGCATGGCGAGGCGCCGGACGGCAGCACCTGGAGCCTGTCCCGCCTGCTCTACGAACTCGCCGAGCTCGAGGGGCTGGAGCGGCTGCGCTACACCACCAGCCATCCGCGCGACATGGACGCGGCGCTGATCCGGGCGCATGGCCGGATCCCGCAGCTGATGCCCTTCCTGCACCTGCCGGTGCAGAGCGGCTCGGACCGGGTGCTGGCGGCGATGAACCGCGGCCACACGGCGGACCTGTTCTACCGCATCGCCGACCAGCTGCGCGAAGCCCGCCCCGACATGGCGCTGTCCTCCGACTTCATCGTCGGCCATCCCGGCGAGAAGGCCGAGGACCACGCCGCCACCATGGCGCTGGTCGAGAAGGTCGGCTTCGCCCTGGCCTATTCCTTCAAGTATTCCGCCCGCCCCGGCACGCCCGCGGCCGGCCAGCCCTTCCAGGTGTCCGAGGCCGAGAAGGACGCCCGCCTCCAGGACCTGCAGACCCTGCTGCGGCAGCAGCAGGACGAGTTCAACCGCGCCTGCGTCGGGCGCGAATGCGACATCCTGTTCACCGGCCCGGGTCGCCATCCGGGCCAGATGGCCGGCCGCAGCCCCTGGCTGCAGCCGGTGCACGTGACGGGCCCGGCCGAGCTGGCCGGCCGCTCGGCCCGGGTGAAAATCGCCGCCGCCTTCCCCAATTCTCTCTCCGCCACCCTGCTGGATATGCCCCCCCTGCTGGCTCTGAAGGAGCTCACCCCCGCTTGAGCAATCCCGGCACCATCGCGCTCCGCGCCGATCCCCGCGGCCTGACCCGCCCGGTCGTGGCCGACACCGTCTCGGCCGCCCGGACGGTGACCCTGCAATTCGACGACAATGCCCTGCTGCCCATCCTCTATGGCGAGCACGACCGGCACTTGGCGCGGATCGAGCAGGCCCAGGGGGTGCGGCTGTCCAGCCGCGGCAACCGCCTGTCGATCACCGGATCGGCCAGCGCGACCGAGGTGGCCGAGACGGCGCTGCGGCGCCTGTGGCGGCAGGTGGAACGAGGAGAGGTGATCGGCATGTCCGAAGTCGAAGCGGCGCTGCGCCTGGCCGACGGGCCGTCCTCGCCGGTGCCGGCGCCGCGGGCGGGCGGCGGCGGCGAAGGGCGGGAGCCGCGCCTGCCGCTGGCCGACCTGCCGGCGATCCGGACGCGCAAGGGGGCGATCGCCCCGCGCAGCCACGCCCAGGCCGCCTATATGGACCAGCTGGCGCGGCACGACATGGTCTTCGGCATCGGCCCGGCCGGCACCGGCAAGACCTACCTCGCCGTGGCGCAAGGCGTCGCCCTGCTGCTGGCCGGCCGGGTCGACCGCATCGTGCTGTCGCGCCCCGCGGTCGAGGCCGGCGAGCGCCTGGGCTTCCTGCCCGGCGACATGAAGGAGAAGGTCGACCCCTATCTCCGCCCGCTCTACGACGCGCTGCACGACATGATGCCGGCCGACCAGGTGCAGCGGCGCATCGTCTCCGGCGAGATCGAGATCGCGCCGCTGGCCTTCATGCGCGGCCGGACGCTCGCCCATTGCTACGCCATCCTGGACGAGGCGCAGAACACCACGCCTGCCCAGATCAAGATGTTCCTGACCCGCATGGGCGAGGGCTCGCACATGGTGGTCACCGGGGACCCGACCCAGGTCGACCTGCCTTCGGGCCAGAGATCCGGCCTGGTGGAGGCGCTCTCCATCCTGGAAGGGGTGCCCGGCATCGCCGTGTCCCGCTTCGCTGAACAGGATGTGGTGCGGCATCCGCTGGTGGCGCGGATCGTCGCCGCGTATAACCGCGCCGACGAATCGGCCGGCCAGCCCTCCCCGCGCTTCCAGTCGGGCATGGGCGGACGGCGCCGCGACGGGAACGGTCCCCCGCGGCAGGAAGGAGAGTGATGGAACCGGGAAGTCGTACGCCCGCCCACGGTGACGTGGACGGGCAACCCACGCCGGAGATTGTCGTCGTCATCGACGATCCGGCCTGGCGGGCGGCAGTGCCGCGCGCCGAAGACCTGGCGCGCCGCGCCGCCGCCGCCGCCTGGGCGGAAATGGCCAGCGACGGCTTCAGCCTGGACACCGCGCCACCCGGCGCGCCCCAGGGCGCCATGACCATCCTGCTGACCGACGACCGGGCCGTGAAACGCCTGAACGGCGAGCATCGCGGCAAGGTCAAGCCGACCAACGTGCTGTCCTTCCCCGGCGAGGGCTTCGGCCATCTCGGCGACATCGCCCTCGCCCTCGGCGTGGTGCGGCGGGAAGCGCGCGGGGCGCAGCGCCGCGTCGCCGCCCATCTGGCGCATCTGGTGGCGCATGGCACGCTGCATCTCGGCGGCCACGACCATATCCAGGCCGGCGAGGCCCGCCGCATGGAGCGCGCCGAGGCCCGCATCATGCGCCGCCTGGCCATGCCCAACCCGTGGCGGGGCGTGCTGTGAGCGAGACCCAGATCCGCGACGGCATCCTCTGGCGGCTGCAGGGCCTGCTGCGCCGCAAATCCGCCGAAAGCGTGCGCGACCAGGTCGAAGCCCTGGTCGAGGGCCGCGAGCACCATGAGCACCACGAGCATGCCGGCCCGCCGCGGCCGGAACTCGACGCCCAGGAACGCGCGCTGCTGACCAACGTGCTGAAGCTGCGCGGCAAGACCGCCAGCGACGTCATGGTGCCGCGCGCCGACATCGTCGCCATGCCGGAGGACCTCACCCTCGACCAGGCGATCCGCCTGATCCAGCGCGAGGGCCACAGCCGCTTCCCGATCTACCGGTCGCAGCTCGACGAGATCGTGGGCATGGTCCACATCAAGGACGTCTTCGCCAGCGTCGGCCGCGAGGCGCCCTTCAGCATGGCGGCCGTGCTGCGCAAGCCGCTCTTCGTGGTGCCCTCGGTGCCGGTGCTGGACCTGCTGCTGCAGATGCGCCAGGCCCGCATGCACCTGGCGCTCGTCGTCGACGAATATGGCGGCATCGACGGGCTGGTCACCATCGAGGACCTGGTGGAGACCATCACCGGCGACATCTCGGACGAGCATGACGAGGTGGCGGCGCCCCAGCTGGTCGAGCGGACCGACGGGCTGATCGACCTCGACGCCCGCACGCCGATCGAGCTCTTCGAGGAGAAGCTCGGCGCCGTGCTGACCGAGGATGAGCGCGAGCAGGATATCGACACCGTGGGCGGGCTGGTCTTCACGCTCGCCGGCCGCGTGCCGGCCAAGGGCGAGCTGGTCTCGCACGCCTCGGGCCTGGAATTCCGCGTGCTCGAGGCCGATCCGCGGCGCATCCGCCGGTTGCGGGTGCGGCGTCCGGGGGTTTCCGCGGCGAAGGCAGCGGCGGAGTAAGGCAAGGCCAGGGGGAATGTTCCCCCTGGACCCCCTTCTTCTTTCTGTGGTGACTGCCGTGCCCACGTTACAACGAGGGGCGAAGCGGCCCCGCGGAAGCGCGACCTTTGGTGTTGCGGCAGTTCTATCAAATTGCGTCCCGCCGTACTGCCCGGGTGCCGCCCATGGCCAGGCGCAGGTCCTTTAACGGCCGGTGATCAGAAAAAAGAAGGGGGTTCGGGGGAATTCATTCCCCCGACCTGCCCCTGTTTCTTCCTGCAATTTGCCCCTGCCTTCGCTTGGGAGGATACTCGGCGTCCTCCCGAAAAAGGCTGGCCAACCCTTTGCTTTCCAAGCTTTCCGCCCTCACGGGCCGTTCCGCCTTGCTGGCCGCCTTCGGGCTGGGCGTCGTCGCGGCCCTGGCCTTGCCGCCCTTGTATGCCGTGCCGGCCCTGCTGGTCGCGATTCCGGGCCTGCTGGCGCTGCTGGGCGGCGCGGCCAGCTGGAAGCGGGCCGGGTGGATCGGCTTCGCCTTCGGCTGGGGCCACCATGTCGCGGGCCTCTACTGGATCAGCCACGCGCTGCTGACCGATCCCTGGCGCTGGGGCTGGCTGGTGCCGGTCGCGGTGCCGGGGCTGGCGCTGCCGCTGGCGGTCTATGCGGCGGTCGCCGCCATCGTCGCCTGGCGGGCGGCACCGGGCTGGCCGCGCTGGCTGGCCCTGGCCGGCGCCTGGACCCTGCTGGAATGGGCGCGCGGGCTGCTGCTGACCGGATTTCCCTGGAACGCCCTGGGCACCGTCTGGGCCTTCGACGCGCTGCCGCTGCAGGGCGCAGCCTATGTCGGCGTCTATGGGCTGTCCTTCGTCACCCTGCTGGTCGCGGGCACACCCTACCTCGGGCCGCGGGCGGTGGCGGGGGGTGCCGCAACGCTGGCGGTGCTGGCCGGGTTCGGCCTCGCCCGGCTGGCGCAGCCGCTGCCGGAGGGGCCCGGCGTCGACATCCTGCTGGTGCAGGGCAATGTCCAGCAGGAGGCCAAGTGGCGCGAGGACCAGCGCTGGCCGATCTTCCGCCGCTACCTGGAGCTGACGCGGCAGGGCGTGGCCGCGCGCGGGCCCTCCGAGCGGCCGCTGGCGGTGATCTGGCCGGAGACCGCCAGCCCCTTCCTGCTGCCGCAGGACGAGGCGGCGCGCGGCTACGTGGCGCAGGTGCTGCCCGCCCGGGGGATGCTGCTGGGCGGCTCGGTGCGGGTCGACTGGACGCCGGAGGGCAAGGTCGACCACCTCTACAACAGCCTCTCGGCGGTGGACGGCCAGGGGCAGCTGCGCGCGGTCTACGACAAGGCGCATCTGGTGCCCTTCGGCGAGTACATGCCCTTGCGCGGCCTCATCCCGATTCGCATCGTCGAGGGAGCCGGTGAATTCGCCGCCGGGCCCGGGCCGGTGGCGCTGGCCCCGGGGGGCGGCATCCCGCCCTTCAGCCCGCTGATCTGCTACGAGGTGATCTTCCCCGCCGCGGTGAGCCCCGCAGAGCGGCCGGCCTGGCTGGTCAACATCACCAATGACGCCTGGTTCGGCTTCTCGGCCGGGCCCTTCCAGCACCTGGCCGCGTCGCGGCTGCGCGCGGTGGAGGAAGGCCTGCCGCTGGCGCGCGCCGCGCAGACCGGCGTTTCAGCGCTGTTCGATGCAAGAGGAAGCTTGGCGGGGCAGATCGGGCTGGGCGATATGGCCACGCTCGCGCTTCCGCTGCCCGGCTCGCTTCCCGCGACGATCTTCGCGCGGTTCGGCAATTGGGGGGCGATCCTTCTCGGGTTACTGGCCCTGGCGGTTGCAGCGGCTGGAAGCTCCTCCACGATGAGGCGACATCCTGGCGGCATTGCGTCGAATAATTGAGAATTCTCGAAAGAGTTGACAACTTCCTACTACCGGGTTTAGGGACATTGCGTCTATGCAAGGCAGGGGTCGCAGGGATCGCGACCCCCGCAAGAGACGCAGGCCAGGCCTCTGCCAGGGCGGCGGGATTTTGCGGTCGGTGGCGGAGGTTGGACCATGCCCAGCGATGATCTGATGGAGAAGACCGAGCGCGAGCATCGGCCCAGCCCGATCGACGTGCATGTCGGCAGCCGCGTGCGCCTGCGCCGGACGCTTCTCGGCATGAGCCAGGAGAAGCTGGGCGAGGCGCTGGGCCTGACCTTCCAGCAGGTGCAGAAATACGAGCGCGGCGTGAACCGCATCGGCGCCAGCCGGCTGTTCGACCTGGCCCGCGTGCTGGACGTGCCGATCGGCTTCTTCTTCGACGACATGCCGGATGCGATGGGCGGCCAGACCGCGCTGCGCGCCCGCATGGGCGGCTTCGCCGAGCAGCAGGAAGGCTTCGAGGACGACACGCTGCACAAGCGCGAGACACTGGAGCTGGTGCGCGCCTATTACCGCATCACCGAGCCCGCCGTGCGCAAGCGCGTCTTCGACCTGATCAAGAGCCTCGCGCCGACGGATTGATTTTGCCTCAAGCGCCGGCGCCGCCATCCGGCGGCTTGGCTACGCGGCATAAGCCGCGGCGCCCATTCGGGCGCTCAGCCGGCCTTGCCGGCCGCAGGTTGCGCGGCGAAGCAGCGTCCCAACGACAAAGGCCGGAGTTTCCCCCGGCCTTTTTTCATGCCCGGCGCTTCAGTCCGGCGTCAGTCCTGGACGGCCAGGGCCCGGCGCGGCATCGGGATGCGGTTCTGGCGCAGCTCGGCCGCACCTTCGGCCACCGTCCGCTCCACCGCGGCGGTCAGCGCCTTGCGGTTGCCGAAGTCGCGCGGGTCGACCGGCTCGTGCAGCAGCACGGTGACGCGGCCGCCCGGGCGGCGGGCGAGGCGCCAGAAGTGGCTGCCGATGTCCATGTCGCCATACCAGGCAAACAGTGGGCGGTCGCGGCGGCAGGCCGGCAGCCCGCCGAGGCGGTCATAGACCACCGAGACCGGCTGCACCTCGGCCGCCGCGTCCGAGACCGCCAGGAAGGAGGAGCGGAAGGGCAGCACGCGGGTGCCGTCGTTGCTGGTGCCTTCCGGGAACAGGATCATGCTGTCGCCGGCGCGCAGCCGCTCGCGCATCGCATCCGCCTCGCTGCCGGTGCGGCCGCGCGACCGGCTGACGAAGACGGTGCGGCCCAGGCGGGCGACGGTGCGGACCAGCGGCCAGGTGCCGACCTCGGCCTTGGCGACGAAGACCGCGTCCAGCGTGCCGCCGAGGACCAGCACGTCGAGCCAGGAGGAATGGTTGGCCAGGTACATCACCGGCCTGGCCGTGCTGCGCTGGCCGACCACCTGCACCCGCAGCCCGATCAGCCGGCAGAGCACCGCGTGGTAGAGCCGGGCGAAGTGCTTCTTGCCCTCGCCCGGCAGCGCCAGCAGCAGCGCCTGCACGGGGATGCACAGCAGCGTCCAGATCAGGACGGAGGCGAGGCGCCGCACGGCGCGCAGCCGTCCGGCGACCGGGCGGGGGTTGTCCCCCAGGATCTCGCCGAAACTGCCGCGCGCGGGGCGCAGCCGCGGGACGCTGACCCTGCGGCGCAGGGGGGGCGAGGCGGCGTCCAGAGGGGAACGGGCTGTGGCCTGCATGATCTCGCCGATAGCTCAGCCACCGAGGCACCACAATGACGGTACCATTTCGCCGTCATGACATCCTCGGCAGGGGCGGGGTTTCAAGCCCCGCCGCCGAAACGTCACTCGTGCGCGCCGCTGCGGTGCCGCTCGTAGTGGCGGGAGTATTTCTGGGTCACCAGGTCGGTCTTCACCACGATGCAGACATCGGTGGTGTTGAACTGGGTGTCGACCACGGCGCCGTCGCCGACGAAGCCGCCGAGGCGGAGATAGCCCTTCACCAGCGGCGCCAGCTCGGCCAGCGCCTGGCGCTGGTCGATGCTGTCGGGCGCCATCCGGTCCATGGCGACGAAGCGCTCGGGGATGGCGCGCGGCCGCATCGGCTCGGGCGCCAGGTGGAAGCTGTGCAGGTAGGACAGCTGCAGCGCCAGCGCGTCCAGGTCGGTGCCGGGCAGGCTGGCGCAGCCGAACATCAGGTCGATGCCATGCACCGAGACATAGGCCGCGATCCCCGACCAGAGCAGCTGCATCGCCGCCCGGTTGCGGTACTGCGCGTCGACGCAGGAGCGGCCGAGCTCCAGCACCCGGCCCTGGGCCAGCAGCGGCGCGATGTCGTATTCGGAGGCCGAGTAGAAGCCGCCGACCCTGGCCGCCGCCTCCTCGCGGATCAGCCGGTAGGTGGCGACCACGCCCTCGGGCCCGTCGCCCAGATTGTGGTCCACCACCAGAAGGTGGTCGGCAACGGCGTCGAAGGCGTCGCGGTCGCGCTCGGCGGCGGTGGTCGCCGGGTCGGCATGCGCGCCCATCTCGCCGTAGAAGATGCGGTAGCGCAGCGCCTGCGCCGCATCCACCTCCTCTGCGGTGGTGGCGACGCGGACGCCGAGATTGCCGCTGCGCAGCTCGCCGAAGCCGGCCTCGCTCATGCACCCTCTCCGCTGCGGCGCTTGGGCGCGCGGCGCGGCGGGGTGGCGGCCTCGGGTGCCGCGCGGCGGCCGAACAGCTCCAGCCGGTGGCCGACCAGGCGGAAGCCCAGCCGGGCGGCGATCGCCTCGGCCAGCGCCTCGTGCTGGGCGTCGGAGAACTCGATGACCTTGCCGGTCTCGATGTCGATCAGGTGGTAGTGGTGGCCATGGTCGGTGGCCTCGTAGCGGGCGCGGCCGCCGCCGAAGTCGTGCCGCTCCAGGATGCCCTTCTCCTCCAGCAGCCGCACGGTGCGGTAGACCGTGGCGATGGAGACGCGGGAATCGAGGGCCAGCGCCCGGCGGTAGAGCTCTTCCACATCCGGGTGGTCGACCGCCTCGGAGAGCACGCGCGCGATCAGACGGCGCTGCCCGGTCATCTTCAGCCCGCGCTCGATGCACAGGCGCTCGATCCGCATCGGATCGGGCTTGGCGTCGGCGGGTTGGTGCGTGTCGGTGCGCGTGTCCATGGGCGGGGTCGGTTGCTCTCCAATGCGCGGCCGCGCGGGAATCCTCGGCCGCGAAGGCTGCCGGTGGGGCAGCCCCGACAGCCTTTATGACACGACAGCCCGGCGCGCCATATGCAGCATCGGCCACACTGTGCGCCAGGCGGGATGCCGCTTGCCATCAACCGGGCGGCAAGGCAAGGGCCGCGTCGGCGCCGACCCGTCCCGACCCGGCCCCCACCCCAAGGGCCCAGCGGCGGCCCGGCGGCGGCCCGGCGGCGGCCCGGCGGCGGCAGGCTTTCTCGCGACAGCCGCCGCCGCGGTCCCCGTCCCCGGGTCCGGCGCTCAGGCCGCCGCGGCGGCGCCCCGGCGCGGCCGGCCGCCGCGCGGCTTGGTGCCCAGGCCGATCTTCTTCGCCAGCGAGGAGCGGTGCTTGGCGTAGTTCGGCGCCACCATCGGATAGTCCTGCGGCAGGCCCCAGCGCTCCCGGTACTGCTCCGGCGTCATGTCATAGGCGGTCTTGAGGTGGCGCTTCAGCATTTTCAGCTTCTTGCCGTCCTCGAGGCACACCAGATATTCGTCGGTGACCGACTTCTTCACCGGCACCGCCGGCTGCGGCCGCTCGACCGGGGCCGCGACCGCCACCGGGGCGGCGCCGAGGCCGGACAGGGTGCGGTGCACCTGCTCGATCAAGGACGGCACATCCGTCAGCGGAACCGAGTTGTTGGATACATGCGCCGCCACAATCTGCGCCGTCAGCCCCAGTAGTTCACGCCCACCCTGTTCTTCGGACATTTTTAATCCTCATGGAAACGGCCGGTCGAGCGGTCAGCAATGCGCCGCCGTGACTTGCCGCACCCTATCGCTGACCGGCGCTGTCCTGCAACGTCAAACGCAACCGAAGTGGTGAAAGACCAAGTGATGACCGCCAATACAGGGCTTCAAGAAAATGTCTTCGACCGTTCGGTCGATATAACCGGCGAGACTTGCCCGATGACCTTCGTCCGCACCCGGCTGGCGCTGGACCGCATGCAGCCCGGCGAGATTCTGCTGGTGCTTCTCAAGGGCGACGAGCCGCGCACCAATATCCCGCGCACCGCGACCGAGCAGGGACATGCGGTGATCGACCAGCAGGAGCTGGAAGGCGGCGTGCTGCGGCTGCGGCTGCGGAAGGGGCCGGCCTGAGCGCCCCTCAGGCGGCGGCCAGATCCAGCCGCAGCACCAGCGCGTCGCTGCCATCGGGGTAGTAGCGCTTGCGGCGGCCGACCTCGGCGAAGCCGGCCGCGGCATACAGCGCCTGCGCCGCCGCATTGCCGGCCGAGACCTCGAGGAACAGCGCCGCCGCGCCGCGCGCCGCGGCGGCCATGGCGGTGGTCTCCAGCAGGGCCAGCGCCAGCCCCTGGCGGCGCGCCGCGGGATGCACCGCCAGCGTCAGGATCTCGGCCTCGTCGGCGGCGACGCGGGCCAGGATGAAACCGGCTTCGGCCGCCAGCAGGCCGAAGGCGCCGGGCATCTCCAGCATCAGCCGCAGCGCATCCGCCCCCCAGGCGTCCTGCGGCGGGAAGCTGGCGCCATGGATCGCCGCCAGCAACCCGGCCTCATCGGGCCCGACCTGGCGCAGCATGGGGCTCAGCCCTGGCTGGCCGGCTGCCCGGGGGGCAGCTTCACCGCCGGCGGCTCGACATAGAGCGGCAGGCAAGCGCGCGGCGGGAGCTTTCCGGCCAGCCGCAGCGCGGCGACCGCGGCGACCGCGGCGGCCTCCGGCAGCAGGGCATCGGTCAGGACGGCGCGGTCGCCCAGCACCGCGGCCAGCAGCGGCGCGGCATCGCCGACCAGGGCAACCGGGCCCTCCGGCACCGGCAGGGCCTCCAGCGAAAAGGGCTCCGGCGGGCCGAGCGGGTCCAGCGCGCCGGGCGCGAACCGCTCCAGAAGGATCCGGCCGCGCCTGGTGTCGGTGGCCGACCAGACGGCATGGCCGGCGCGGAGAGCCTGGGGCAGCGCGGCGGCCAGCGCCTCGCCGGTGCTGACGCCGATCGCCGGGCGGCCGGCGGCCAGGGCCAGCCCCTGCGCCAGGGCGAGCGCGGCGCGGATGCCGGTGAAGCCGCCCGGCCCGACCACGGCGGCCACCGCGTCGAGCGCCGCTGCCTTGACCCCGGCTTCCGCCAGGACCGCAGCCACCATCGGCGGCAGGGCGATGGCCTGGCCGCGCGCGCCATCGGCCGAGCGCGCCGCCAGCACCCGCCCCTCTGCCCAAACCGCCGCCGAGGCGCGCGCCAGCGCGCCGTCCAATGCCAGGATCCGCATGGCCCGCTGCATAGGGCAGAAAGGGGCGGCGTGAAACAGCTCGGGGACGTATCGCGCCCCGGGCGCGACGGTGGCAGGATGCGCGCCATGCTCCTTCCCGTCACCGAGGCCGATGGCTTCGTCCTCGACATCCGCTACGCCACGCCGGACAACCTGACCGGCGCGCCGATCTACACCCGCCCGGTGGCGCTGCTGCTGCCCGAGGCCCGCGACTGTCTCTTCGCCGCCCGCGACCAGGCCGCCCGGCTCGGGCTGCGGATCAAGATCTTCGACGCCTTCCGCCCGATGGAGGCGCAATGGGCGCTGTGGCACGCGGTGACCGACAAGCGCTTCGTCGCCGATCCGCGGGCGGGCGGCGTGCATCCGCGGGGTGCGGCGGTCGACCTGACGCTGCTCGACGCCGCGACGGGGGCCACGCTGCCGATGGGCACCGGCTTCGACGCCGTGCAGGCCGAGAGCGCGCATGGCCATCCCGGCGTGCCGGTGGACGACCAGCGCAACCGCGCTTTGCTGCTCGGGCTGATGACGGCGGCCGGCTTCGACCACTACAAGCTGGAATGGTGGCACTACCAGCTGCCGGAGGCGCGCCGCTTTCCGCCGCTGAACGCCTCGGCGGTGCGCGACGGGCCGATGTGACCGCCGCGATGTGACAAAGATTGCCTTCGCCAACCCAGCCTGGGCCCGGGCGTTGAACCGGGCGACACGCACTGCCAGATAGGCCGCCATGCTCCGCCGCTCGCTCCTTGCCGCCCTGCCCCTCCTGCCGGTCCCCATGCTGGCGCTGACCGGTCTGGCGCGTCCTGCGCTGGCTCAGGGGGCCGCGGGCAACCAGGCCGCGGTGGCCCGCGCCGAGGCCTATCTGAACGGCATCACCACGCTGCGCGCCCGCTTCCTGCAGATCGCGCACAATGGCGGCACGGCCGAGGGCAATGCCTATATCTCCCGCCCGGGGCGCATGCGCTTCGACTACGATCCGCCGGAGCAGCTGCTGCTGGTCGCCTCCGACGGCCAGTTCCTGTACTACGACCGGGAGCTGCGGCAGCCTTCGATCGTGCCCGTCGGCTCGACGCCGCTGGGCTTCCTGCTGCGGGCGCAGATCCGCTTCGCCGGCGACATCGAGGTGATCAACGTCGACCGCCGCAACGGGCTGCTCAGCATCACCGCCCGCCGCCGCGACGCCCCGGCCGAGGGCCGCATCACCCTGGTCTTCGCCGAGGAGCCGATGGAGCTGCGGCAATGGATCGTGGTGGACAGCCAGCAGCGCGAGACCCGGGTCACGCTGAACGCCATGGAGCGCGGCATGAGCCTGCCCCGCGGCATGTTCACCTTCAACGACCCGACCTTCTTCGAGCGCGAGGAGCGCCAGCGTTGATCACCGGTGCTGATCGCGAGCGCTGACCGCAGGTCTGGGCTGGGCCGCGAGGCATGCAGGAATAAGGCCTTGATTGCGCCACACGGCGGCGCGACCTTTCCCCCATGCGTTCCTCGCCCCACCGCCCGCTGATCGGCATCCCCTGCTGCATGAAGGCCTTCGGGGCCTTCGCCATGCCCAACCACGCCGTCTCCGACCATTACATCCGGGTGGTGCTCGGGCCGATCGGCGGCATGCCGGTGCTGCTGCCGGCCGCCGGCGACAGCGTGGCGGAGGCGCTGCTGCCCCGGCTGGACGGGCTGATGCTGACCGGCAGCCGCTCCAACGTGCATCCCGACCTCTATGCCGGGCCGCCGCATCTGGAGGGCACGCCGGAGGATTGCGAGCGCGACTCCACCACCCTGCCGCTGATCCGCGGCGCGCTCGCCATGGGCCTGCCGCTGCTGGCGATCTGCCGCGGCTTCCAGGAGCTGAACGTGGCCCTCGGCGGCACGCTGGACCAGCGGGTGCAGGACCTGCCCGGGCGGCTGGACCATTCCACCCCCGCCGACCAGGCGCTGCCCAAGGTGCGCACCGGCAAGGCCCATGCGGTGCGCATCGCCCAGGATGGCGAGCTGGCGCGGCTCTGGGCCGGCATCGACTTCGACCCCGACGCCGTGCCGGTGAATTCCCTGCACAACCAGGCGGTGCGCGAGGCGGCGCCCCGCCTGGTGCCGGAAGGCTGGGCGCCCGACGGCACCATCGAGGCCGCGCATGTCCGCGACTCGCGCGGCTTCGCCGTCGGAATCCAGTGGCATCCGGAATACGACTGGGCCGAGGACGCCCTGTCGCGCCGGCTGTTCGAGGCTTTCGGGGCTGCCGCCACGGCGCATGCCCGGGCCCGTGCGGCCGCGCCAGCGCTTGCGGCCGAATAGCCACAGCGGCAGCGGAACTTCCCTGTTCAAACGTTTTTGAGTTGCGGCGAGAATCGCTTATAATCGGCCGCGAAGCTGCCAGATTAGCAGCGGTGGCCCGGTTCCCCGCCGGCTCACCCGACCATTCCCCCAAGGAATGTCATCCCCCCCGAGGCGCCCGGTCTCCCCAGACCGGGCGCCGTTCGTTTGCGCGGAGCGCAAACGGGGCTCGCCCTCGCCCCCCCCCTGGCGACATCGGCGCCGCCTCTCTAATGCTGGTGGCATGCCGAACCTCCGCCTGCTGACCTGGAACATCAACTCCGTCCGCCTGCGCCTGCCGCTGCTGGCCGAAGTGGTGCGCGAGCTCGCCCCCGACGTCGTCTGCCTGCAGGAGACGAAGTGCCCGGACGAGTTCTTCCCGCACGAGGCCATCGCGGCGCTCGGCTTTCCCTACCGCACCGCGCGCGGCATGAAGGGCTACAACGGCACCGCCATCCTTTCGAAGCTGCCCTTCGCCGAACGCGCGGCCGATCCCAACTGGTGCGAGCGCGGCGACTGCCGGCATGTCGGCGTCGATCTCGACGTGCCCGGCGGGCTGGAGCTGCACGACTTCTACGTCCCCGCCGGCGGCGACATCCCCGACCGCGACCTGAACCCGAAATTCGCCCACAAGCTGGACTTCCTGGCCGAGGTCACCGCCTGGACCGCCGCGCGCGGGCCGGCGAAGCGCGCCGTGCTGGTCGGCGACCTGAACATCGCGCCGCTGGAGGACGATGTCTGGAGCCACAGGCAGCTGCTGAAGATCGTCTCGCACACCCCGGTGGAGGTCGCGGCGCTGAACGCCTGGGCCGCCGCCGGCGAATGGCACGACGCCATCCGCCACTTCGTGCCCCCGCCGGAGAAGCTCTACACCTGGTGGTCCTACCGGGCGAAGGACTGGCTGGCGGCCGATCGCGGCCGGCGGCTGGACCATATCTGGTGCAGCCAGGACCTGGCCGGCAAGCTGGCCCGCCACCATATCCACAAGGCCGCCCGTGGCTGGACCCAGGCCAGCGACCATGTTCCGGTCCTGCTGGAGCTGGCCCTCTGATCACAGTTCCGTGCGGCATGGCTGGGCCGCAGTCACCTCGGGCTTACGCTGCGATAAATTCTTGATTCCCAGGCCCTTTGCGGCCAAAGCCCTGGGTTTACGCGGGCATGAAAACACGTGCCGCCGCCTGACCGGCGGCACGTGACCCTCCCGAAAACGGGGGATGCATCCCCCTCTGCGGCCCGGCAGACTGCGAGAAACACTCCCCTGAGGACGTTTGATGGCGCGATTTCTGGTGACCGGTGGGGCTGGCTACGTGGGCAGCCATGTGGTGCTGGCGCTCGTCGAGCGGGGCGACGAGGTGGTCGTCATCGATGACCTGCGCCAGGGCCATCGTGCCGCCGTGCCCTCCGGCGTTCCCATGGTCGAGATGGACCTGGCCGACCGCCGGCAGCTGACAGAGGTCTTCGCCGGCTGGAAGTTCGACGGGGTGCTGCATTTCGCCGCCCTCTCCCTGGTGGGCGAGAGCATGCGCGACCCGCTGCGCTACCTCTCCGAGAACCTGACCAACACGCTGGGTCTGGCCGATGCCGCGGTGAAGGCCGGCTGCCTGCGCTTCGTGCTGTCCTCGACCGCCGCGCTGTTCGGCTTCCCGGAGACGCTGCCGATCGACGAGGGCGCCACCCTGCTGCCGGCCTCGGCCTATGGCGAGAGCAAGCTGATGGCCGAGCGCGGCCTCGACTGGGCCGACAAGGTGCATGGGCTGCGCTCCACCGCGCTGCGCTATTTCAATGCCGCCGGCGCCGATCCGAAGGGCCGGCTGGGAGAGGATCATGACCCCGAGAGCCACCTGATCCCGCTGGCGATCAACGCGGCGCTCGGCCTGGGTCCGGAGCTCACCCTTTTCGGCACCGACTATCCCACGCTGGATGGCACCTGCATACGCGACTACGTCCATGTCACCGACCTGGCGGATGCGCATCTGCGGGTGATGGACCGGCTCGTCGCCGGCGGGCCCAGCCGGCGCTACAACGTGGGCAATGGCAGCGGCTATTCCGTGCGCCAGGTGATCGAGGCGGTGGAGCGCGTCGCCGGCCGGCCGGTGCCGCACCGCATCGGCCCGCGCCGCCCCGGCGACCCGGCGGTGCTGGTGGCGAGCAATGCCAAGCTGCGGCAGGAGACCGGCTGGACGCCGCGCTTCGACGCGCTGGACGATATCGTCCGCACCGCCTTCCAGTGGCGCGTCGCGCATCCGCGCGGCTACGACGACCGCGCGCCCTCCGCCCAGGCCGCCTGATCGCCGCGACCGGCGAAAGTTTCACGCCGGCACAGAAATAAAGGCGGGAGGCGGGGGTCTTGGCGAAGCCGCGGCCAGGGTCATCTGCCCTTCATGCCGCGCTCACGCCCTGCTCCCGCCGAACCGCCCCATGTCGTCGTCATCGGCGCCGGCCCTGGCGGGCTGGCCGCCGCCCTGCTGCTGGCGGCGCGCGGCGCCCGCGTCTCCCTCTACGAGAAGGACGGCGTCATCGGCGGCCGCAGCCGGCGGCTGGAGACGCCCGAGGGCTACCGCTTCGACCTGGGCCCGACCTTCTTCCTCTATCCACGCATCCTGGAGGAGATCTTCGCCGAATGCGGCGAGCGGCTGGCCGACCACGTCCGGATGACGCGCCTCGACCCGCAGTACCGGCTGGTCTTCGGCGGCGGCGCCGGGCCGGTGGTCGATGCCACCCCCGATCCGGCGCGCATGGCCGAGGCGCTGACCGCCATCGACCCGGTCGACGCCGCCGCCCTGCCCCGCTTCCTGGCCGAGAACCGCCGCAAGCTGGAGATCTTCCGCCCGGTGCTGGAGCGCGGCTTCGCCTCCGCGGCCGACCTGCTGGCGCCGCCGGTGCTGCGCGCCCTGCCGCATCTGCGGCCGCATCTGTCGCTGGATGACGAGCTCAAGCGGCATTTCCGCGACCCGCGCACCCGGCTGCTGTTCTCCTTCCAGAGCAAGTATCTGGGCATGAGCCCGTTCCGCTGCCCGGGCCTGTTCAGCATCCTGTCCTTCCTGGAATACGAGCACGGCGTCTTCCACCCGGAGGGCGGCTGCAACGCGGTGGCCGAGGCCATGGCCAGGGTCGCGCGGCAGAAGGGTGTCGCGATCCATCTCGGCCGGCCGGTCGACCGCATCACCTTCCAGGGCCGCCGCGCCAACGGCGTCATCGTCGATGGCGAGAAGATCGAGGCCGATGCGGTGGTGATGAATGCCGACCTGGCGCATGCCCTGCCGAAGCTGGTGCCGGAGGCGCTGCGCCCGCGCTGGAGCGACCGCAAGCTGGAGACGGCGCGCTATTCCTGCTCCACCGTCATGCTCTATCTCGGCGTCGAGGGCCGCTTCCCGCAGCTGCCCCACCACACCATCCTGCTGGCCGAACAGTACCGCCACGGGCTGGAGCAGATCGGGCGGGGCGAGATCCCCGACGAGCCCTCGCTCTACGTGCACAACCCGGTGGCCACCGACCCGTCGATGGCGCCGGAGGGACATTCCTCGCTCTATGTGCTGATGCCGGTGGGCAATCTGCGCGACGGCGACACCGACTGGGCGGCCGAGCGCCCGCGGCTGCGCACCGCCATGCTGGACCGGCTGGCGGGCTTGGGCATTCCCGATATCGCGGCGCGCATCCGGCACGAGCGGATGGTGACGCCGCTGGACTGGCAGGAGGACTTCTCGGTGGGCTATGGCGCGACCTTCAACCTGGCGCATGACCTGGGGCAGATCCTGCACCGCCGCCCGGGCAACCGCTTCGGCGACACGCAGCATCTCTACCTGGTGGGCGGCGGCACCCATCCGGGCAGCGGCCTGCCGGTGATCTACGAAGGCGCGCGGATCAGCACCGCACTGCTGGCCCGCGACCTGGGCCTGCCGGGCAAGGCGATGCCCAGCCTGCCGCTCGACCCGCCAGGGGATGTGCCAGGAGACGTGTCAGGGGACGTACCAGGGGACCTTCCAGGCAAGCTGCCGGGCGGGGGGCTCGCGGCATGAGCCGGCTGGTCGTCATCGGCGCCGGGCTGGGCGGCCTCGCCGCCGCCGTCACCGCCGCGGCGCGCGGCCACCGCGTGACGCTGCTGGAGAAGAACGACTGGCTGGGCGGCAAGGCCGCGGTGCTGGAGCTGCCGGTGCCCGGCGGCAACGGCGCCTACCGCTTCGACATGGGCCCGACCATCCTGACCATGCCGCGGGTGCTGAAGCGGATCTTCGCCGAGGCCGGGCGCGACCTGGCGCAGGCGCTGCCGATGACCCGGCTCGACCCGCAATGGCGCTGCTTCTTCGCCGACGGGCGCCGCATCGACCTGCAGGAAGACATCGGCGCCATGGCCGCCAGCATGGAGGCCTTCGCCGCCGGCAGCGGCGAGGGCTATCGCCGCTTCCAGGCAATCGCCCGCCAGCTGCACGAGATCTCCGAGCGCTTCTTCTTCTGGAAGCCGGTGGGCGGCGTGGTCGACACCATGGACTGGCGCGCCCAGTTCAGCGGAAGGGCACTCAGCGACCTGAAGGCGCTGCGCATGGGCCAGAGCATGGCCGGCGTGGTGCGCAAGGAGGTGCCCGACCCGCAGCTGGCGCAGATGCTCGACCATTTCTGCCAGTATGTCGGCTCCTCCCCCTATCTGGCGCCGGCGGTGCTCGCCGGGATCGGCGACATGCAGGTCTCGGAAGGCATCTGGTACCCGCAGGGCGGCACCCGCGGCGTCGCCACCGCGCTCGAGAGCCTGGCCGGCGAGCTCGGCGTCGAGCTCCGCCCCGGCTGCGCCGCCACCGGCATCGAGCTGGAGGGCGGCCGCGTCGTCGCGGTGAAGGCGGGCAGCGAGCGGATCGCCTGCGACGCCGTGGTCTCCAATGCGGACGCCATCCGCACCATGGTCGAGCTGCTGCCCGAGGGCGCCATCCGCGCGCCGAAGCACGAGCCGGCCTGCTCGGGCGTGGTGCTCTATCTCGGCCTTGACCGGCGCTATCCGCAGCTGGCGCATCACAGCTTCGTCTTCTCGGCCGATCCCGAGGCCGAGTTCGACGCCATCTACCGCCAGGGCATCCCGGCCCCCGATCCCAGCGCCTATCTGGCGGCGCCCTCGGTGACCGATCCCTCCGTCGCGCCGCCGGATGGCGAGGCGCTCTACATCCTGGTGCACACGCCCTACATCCGCCCCGGCCAGGACTGGCAGACGATGCTGCCGGGCTACCGCCGGGTCATCCTCGACAAGCTGGCGCGCACCGCCGGCCTCGAGGACATCGAGCGCCATATCGTCGTCGAGCGCCACCTGACGCCGCCCGACATCCGCGACCGCTACGCCACGCTGGACGGCGCCATCTACGGCCTGGCCAGCCATGGCCGCTTCGCCGGCGCCTTCAAGCCGAGCAACCGGGTCAAGCGCATCCCCGGCCTCTACCTGGCGGGTGGTGCGGCGCATCCGGGGCCGGGCATGCCGATGGTGCTGATGTCCGGCTGGATCGCCGCTGATGCGCTGCACAAGGATCTGGCCGCCCAGGGGGCAGCCTGACAAAACACGACAAAGACATGATGCAGCGCGAGACGGGGGGGATTCATCCCCGTCCGCTTGTCCTCTAGCCTGGACGCCGTGGATCCGCTCACTCTGCATTCGCCGCCGCTGCTGCGCCTGGCCGGCGCCGCCTTCGCCCTGACGGCGCGGCGGCGGATGCGGGCGCTGCGCCTGGCCCGCTGGGGCGCACCCGCCGTCACCGAAGGCCCGATCGTCGTCTTCGCCAGCCATGCCAGCTGGTGGGACGGGATCTTCTTCGCGCTGCTGGCGCGGCGGCTGTTCCCCGGCCGGCGCGCCTTCGTGCCGATGCAGGCGGCGGCGCTCGGCCACTACGCGCTGTTCCGCCGGCTGGGCGCCTTTCCGGTCGACCCGCGCGCCCCGGCCGAGGCCTTCCTCGCCACCGCCGCCCGGCTGCTCGAGCGCGACATGCTCTGGATGAATGCCCCCGGCCGCTTCGCCGATGTCCGCCAGCGCCCGCAGCCGGTCGCCGCCGGCCTGGTCCGCCTGGCCGAGCGCATCCCCGAGGCGCAGTTCCTGCCGCTGGCCCTGGAATACCCCTTCTGGAGCGGCCGCCGCCCGGAGATGCTCGCCGCCTTCGGCCCGCCCTTGCCAGGGGCCGCGTTGCACGCCATGCCTCGGCCAGCGCGCCGCGCGGCGCTGGCCGCGGCGCTCGGCGCGACGCTGGACCGGCTGGCCGAGGATGCCATGGCCCGCGACCCGGCGCGGTTCTTCCTGTTGGAGCGAAAGCGGGACGGCATGGGCGGCTTCTTCCACCGGCGACGCGACGCCGCCTCGGCCGCCGGCATGGATCCGGAGCTCGGCCGGTGATCGGCCTGGCCACCCTGTCCTGCGTCCTGGCGGCCCTGCCGGCGGCGCTGGCGCTGCAGAACCTCCGCCGCCAGCCGCGCGCCACGGGCCGTCCCTCCGGCCCTGTCCTGGTCTCCATCCTGATCCCCGCCCGCGACGAGGAGGCGAACCTGCCCGCCTGCCTGGCGGCGGCGCTGGCCAGCGAGGGCGTCGCCATCGAGCTGCTGGTGATGGACGACGGCAGCAGCGACGGCACCGCGGCGCTGGTCCGCCGCGCCGCCGCCGGGGACGAGCGGGTGCGGCTGCTCGCCGCGCCGCCGCTGCCGCCGGGCTGGACCGGCAAGGTGCATGCCTGCGCCCGCCTGGCCGAGGCCGCCCGCGGCACGCATTTCCTGTTCATCGACGCCGATGTCCGGCTGGCCCCGCAGGCCGCCGCCGCCCTGGCCGCGCATGCCGAGGACCATGGCCTGGCGCTGGTCACCGGCGTGCCGCGGCAGCGCCTGGGCAGCCTGGGCGAGGCGCTGACGGTGCCCGCCATCAACCTGCTGATGACCGGCTACCTGCCCGGCGGCGGCCGCGCCGCGGGCTTCGCCGGCCGGCACGATGCCAGCCTGGCCGCCGCCTGCGGCCAGTTGGTGCTGGTCGAGGCCGCGGCCTATCGCGCCGCCGGCGGCCATGCCGCGGCGCCCGGCATCCTGCACGAGGCGCTGGCCCTGGCCCGCCGGCTGCGCGCCGCGGGCGGGCGCACCGAGGTGGTCGATGGCAGCCCGCTGGCCAGCTGCCGGATGTACCGCAACCTTCCCGAGGCCTGGGCCGGCTTCGCCCGCAACGCGCGGGAGGGCATGGCGACGCCGCGCGGCCTGCCGGTCTGGACCCTGCTGCTGGCCGGCGGCCACCTGCTGCCCTGGCTGGCGCTGGCCGGTGGCGGCGGTGCGACGGCCCTGCTGGCGGTGCTGCTGTCGCTCGGCACCCGCGCCGCCATCACCTGGCATGCCCGCGAGCCCTGGTGGAGCGTGCCGCTGCATCCGCTGACCGTGGCCACCGCGCTGGCCATCCAGTGGCGCGCCCTGCTGGGCCGGCCGCCGGGCTGGAAGGGCCGCCGCTATGACGGGGCCGCCGCCGCATGAGCGCGCCGCCCGTGCCCCTGCCCGAGGACGAGATCCTGGCCGGTCCGCCCAGCCGCGGCCCGACCACGGAGAATTTCCCGGTCGCCTCGCGGCTGCTGGCCCCTGCCCTGCGCGGCCGGGTGCTGGCCTTCTACCACGTGGTGCGCGCGGCGGATGATATCGCCGACCATCCGGGCCTGGCGCCGGACCAGAAGCTGACGCGGCTGGACCGTCTGGCGGCAGCGCTGGAGGACCCCGCCACCAGCCTGCCGATCGCCCGCGCGCTGCAGGCCAGCGGCGACGGCCTGGCCGAGGCCCGCATCATGCTGACCGCCTTCCGCCAGGACGCGGCGCAGAGCCGCTACCCGGACTGGGCCGCGCTGGAGGATTACTGCGCCCGCTCCGCCGTGCCGGTCGGGCGGCTGCTGCTGCGGCTGCATGGCGAGGTCGATGCCGGCGCGCTGGAGGGCAGCGATGCGCTCTGCATGGCGCTGCAGATCCTCAACCACATCCAGGACCTGGGCGACGACCGCCGGCTGCTGGACCGCGTCTACCTGCCGCAGGACTGGCTGGCGCTCGCCGGCGGCGAGGCGCGCTTCTTCGCCGATCCGGCGGCCCGCGCCCCGGTCCTGGCCTCGGCGCTGGACCGGGTCGAGGCGCTGCTGGACCGCGCCGCGCAGCTGCCGCGCCGCATCAACACCCGCCGCCTGGCGCTGGAGGCGGCGGTCACCCTGCACCTGGCCCGCCGCCTGCTGGCACGGCTGCGCGGCGGCGACCCGCTGGCCGCCCGCATCGCGCTGTCGCGCGCCGATGTGGCGCGGGCCATCGTCGCCGCCCCGCGCCGCGGCGCCGGCGATGCGCGGCTGGTGCGCGAGCGGGTGCTGCGCGCCCGCTCCTCCTTCGGCGGCGGCATGGCGGCGGCGCGCGGCGAGGCGCGGCGCGCCCTCTTCGCCGTCTATGCCTTCTGCCGCATGGTGGACGACATTGCCGACGGCGCCATGCCGGAAGCCGAAAAACGCGCCTTGCTGCAGCAATGGCGGCGCAAGCTGGAGCTGCCGGATTGCCCGGTCTCGCGCGAGCTCGCCTGGGCGCGGATCGCCTTCACCCTGCCGCTGGCCGAATGCCACGCCATGCTGGACGGGATGGAGGCCGATGCCGGCCCCAGCCGCCGCATCGCCGACAGCGCCGCGCTCGACGCCTATTGCCGGCAGGTGGCGGGCAGCGTCGGCGCCCTGGCCGTGCGCATCTTCGGCGCCGCCGAGGCCGAGCCCTTCGGCATCGCCCTCGGCCGGGCGCTGCAGTTGGTCAACGTGCTGCGCGACATCGACGAGGATGCGGCGCGCGACCGGCTCTACCTGCCGCAGGACGCGCTGCGGGCGGCGGGCCTGGCCGAGGCCCCGGCCCCGCGCCTGGCCGCCGATCCGCGGCTGGCCGAGGTCGCCGCCCGGCTGGCGGAGATCGCGGAAGCGGCCTTCGCCCAGGCCGAGGCGCTGCTGCCGCGCCGCCGCCGCGGTGCGCTGCGCCCGGCGCTGCTGATGCTGGCGGGCTATCGCCGGCTGCTGGCGCGGATGCAGGCGCGCGGCTTCGACAGCCCGCGGCCGCGGCTGCGGCTCGGCGCCGGCGACCGCCTGGCCCTGCTGCTGCGCGGCTGGAGCGGGTGAGCCGCGCTTGAGCCAAGGCCTGTCACTGCATGTCGTGGGCGCCGGCGTCGCCGGCCTGGCCGCGGCGCTGGAGGCCGCCGCGCGCGGCCATGCCGTCACCCTGCACGAGGCGACCGGCTTCGCCGGCGGCCGCGCCCGCGCTTTGCCCGATGGCGGCGACAACGGCACCCATGTGCTGCTCGGCGCCAATACCGCGGCGCTCGACTTCCTGGAGGTCATCGGCGCCCGCCACCGCTGGATCGAGCCGGAACCCGAGGGCCTGCCGGTCTTCGACCTGGAGGCCGGCAGGCTGCGCCAGGTGGCGCTGGACCCGCGGCGCTGGCGCGACCCGGCACGGCGCCCGCCCGGCCTGACCGGCGCCGGCCTGCTGGCGGTCCTGCGCGCCGGGCTGCCCTTCCAGGGCGGCACGGTGGAGCAGGCCTTCCGCGCCCATCCCGAGTTTCTGCGCGGCTTCGTCGAGCCGCTGGTGCTGGCGGCGCTGAACACCCCCGTCGCCGAGGCCGGGCTCGCCTGGCTGGGCCCGGTGCTGCGCCGCCTGGCCTGGCCGGGCGCCGGGCGGCTGCTGGTCGCGCGCGACGGGCTGGGGCCGGACCTGGTGCAGCCGGCGCTGGCGGCGCTGGGCCGGCATGGGGTGCGGCTGCGCCTGGGCCACCGGCTGCGCGGCATCGAGCGCCAGGGCGGCCGCGCCACGGCCCTGGTCTTCGGCGATGGCACGCTGCCGCTCGACCGCCGCACCGCCGCCATCCTGGCCCTGCCGCCCTGGGAGGCCGCCCGGCTGCTGCCCGGCCTTCCCGTGCCCGCGCTGCATGCCTCGATCCTGAACCTGCATTTTTCTCATGCCTCGGGCGTGGCGGCACCGCGCTTCCTGGGGCTGTTGGGCGGCGCGTCGCAATGGATGCTGGTGCGGCCCGATGCGGTGGCGGTGACCATCAGCGCCGCCGCCTGCCGCACCGGCGAGGCGGTGGCGCCGCTGGTCTGGGCCGAGCTCCGCCGCGCAGCCCTCGCCGCGGACTTGCCCGGCCCCTGGCCGGAGGAGGCGCCACCCTGCCGCCTGGTGCGTGAGCAGCGCGCCACGCCGCTGCATGGTGTCGCCCGGATCGGCCCGCCGCGGCTGCGCCCGCTGCGCCACCTGGCGCTGGCCGGGGACTGGATGGCTCCCCGCTTGCCGGCGACCCTGGAAGCCGCTGTCCGCTCTGGCCGCCGCGCAGCCCAGGCCTTCGGCCAAGCGTAGCACGCATGGCTGGGAAGCCATGCGATACGAAATGCTGCATCTGCGAAATGCGCAGCACTCTCTTCACCAGCGTAGGCCTACATTCCCTCCGCGGCCGCAGCATCGCGGCGCTCGAAAGGATCAAGGGGCCTACCCATGTCCGACCTGATTTTCGTCTTCGTTCTCGCCGCCCTCGTCGGGGGTGGACTCTACGCGCGCTCGCTCATGGAGCTGTCCTGGCCGAACGGCCTGCCGCGCCTGCACGGGGCCGACTGATACCCTCTTCGTTCGGGGATGCGGGCGGCGGGTCTCGAACCCGCACTCCCCGGGGGGAAGCAGATTTTAAGTCTGCTGCGTCTACCGTTTCGCCACGCCCGCCGGCATGTCGGCCTGGAGCCTCTCTGCCATAGGGGGCGATGCCGGAAAAGAGGGGCGCCCGCTCAGCGGGCGCGCCGCACCAGTCCTTCGCAGCGATTGTCCTCGCCGATGCCGAAGCGCACCGTCGGCAGGATGGCCAGCGGCAGGGCAATGATGCCCAGCCCCACGGCGGCGCCGGCCCTGGCGCCGAGTTCCAGCATCTCCGGCCGCACCGAGGGATCGCGGAAGCTGCCATCGATCTCGATATTGGTGGTCAGCGCGCCGATGGTGAAATGCTTCGCCTCGGTGCGCAGCGCATAGTCCAGCCGCTCCCGCCGCAGGTCGATGGTGCCGGTGCCCGAGATCAGCGAGCTGTCGGTGTCGATCAGCACCGTCCGCGTGTTCAGCACGCCGCGGCGCAGGCCCAGATCGGCGATGAAGCATTCCACCTTGGTGCGGCTGGGCAGGCCCAGCGCCGAAAGGATGGCATTCCCCAGCTGCAGCCCCGACAGATCGACCAGCAGAGAAGAAAGATTGCCGCCGGCCATGCCGAGCGTCACCGCGCCGTCGCCCTGGCCCAGCATCTCGGCGATGCTGCGGCCGCGGGTGTCGATGCGGGCGGCGCCGCCGATGGCGCCCTGGCCCTCGCCCAGCGGCGTCACCCCCATCAGCCGCGACAGGTCGACCCGCTGGAAGCGGACATCGCCCTTGGCCGACAGCCCGCCGCCCTGCTGCGGGGCAAAGTCGAAATTGCCCTCGATCCGGCCGCGGCCGACGCCGAAGCGCAGCGGCCTCAGCGCGATGGCGCCGTCCGTGATGTCGAGCTTGGCATGCAGATCGTCCAGCGGCATGGCGCTGCCCAGGATGCTGCCGCCGTCATAGGTCAGGCGGATATCGGCGGCCTCCAGCTTCGGCAGGTTGACCGGCGTGTCGGGCAGCACCCGGTTGCGCGCGGCCTGGCGGCGGTCGGGCGCCTCGCCCGGCTTGGCGCCGATGAAGCCGCCGAGATCGTCCAGATCGACCCGGCGCGAGCGCAGCGTCGCCTCGACCAGCGGCCGGGTGTCGGCGCGCGGCGTGACGGCGATGTCGCCGTTCAGGTCGCTGCGACCGACGGTGCCTTCCATGCCGGTGAAGCGGATCGCCCTGTCGGCATAGTCCAGCCGGCCGGCGATGCGATAGGCCGGGGTGGGCGGGATCGGCACGCCGGTCAGCGGCGTCAGCCGGGCCATGTCCGGCCCTTCCAGCCGCAGCCGGATATTGGCGCCGGCGAAGCGCAGCGGGTCGGACAGCGTCCCCTCCAGCGCCACCCTGGTCGGGCCATTGGCCAGGTCCAGCTTGATCGGCCAGGGATCCTCGGCATTGCGCAGCGACAGCACGGCGCCGCCGGTCAGCTCGCCGGTGATCGGCTGCCGGGCATAGGTGCCCTCGGCGGTGACGCGGATGCGGGCGGGCTGGCCCTCCGGCTCCTCGGTGGCGATGGCCAGCTGCATCTCGGATTGCAGCTGCGCCAGGCTGACCTGGGCGCGGCCCTCCTGGATGCGCAGCGCGCCGATCTGCGGCTGCTCCTCGGGCGGCGTCGGCGGCGCGTCGGGGTCGCCGGCCAAGGCGGGGAAGGAATAGTTGTTCTTGCCGTCGGGGTTCTGGATCAGCCGCAGCGCCGGCTGGGTGAGGGCGATGTCGGGGATGACGATGCGCCGGTGCCGGATGAACTCCATGACGTCGAGCCGCACCGCCAGCTGCTGCACGGCGGCGAAGGGCGGCTCCTCGGGGAAGCCCTCGGGATTGGCGATGCGCACGCCGCCCAGCCGGATCTCGGTCACCCGGCCGAGATCGACGTCGAGATCGGCGATGGTCACGGCACGGCCGAGACGGGCCGAAGCCTGGCGCTCGGCCAGCGGGATGAACCAGGTCCAGGACCAGAAGGCGATCAGCAGCACCACCGCCAGCACCGGGATGCCGGTCCAGATCAGGATGCGCCGCAATGCCATGGCCGGCTCCTTTCCCGCGTCTCCTGCGCCGACGCTGTCGCGCGAGGAAAACCGGGGGGAGGCGGAAAAAGTTTCGGCCAGGGGTGTTCCCCTGGCCGCGATCAGGCGCCGGACAGCGGGAGAGCCTCAGCCACCGCGCCCGGCGTCGAAGCCCAGAAAACCGCGATCCGGCTGCGGCGCGCCGCCATCGGCGGCGCCATAGCGCGGCGCCGGGGCCGGCTGGGTCGCGCGCTGGGTGGCCGCCGCGCGGGCCGGGCGCGGCGCCTCGGCCGCCGGGGCGGGCGCCGCGCCCGGCC
>NZ_MLCO01000132.1 GCF_001982615.1 Teichococcus deserti
GGCCAGGGGAATGAATTCCCCTGGACCCCATCTTTTTTCTGTTCTGTTGGCCGTTTGACGGTCAGCGCCTCAACGGCACCGACACCACGGCATCCCGGCGGGACGGCATTTCATGAAAACAGCGCTCCCTCACAGGTCGCGCTGCCACCGGGCCGGGCCACGTACTGTCCCCCACGTGGACACGCCAGTCTGCAAGAAAAAAGAAGGGGACGAGGGGAATTCATTCCCCTCGCCTGCCCAAATACTTCTCTTCAGCCCACCACCGGATCACACGGCACCACCGCCGGCCCCGCTGCCTCGATCACCGCCCCCGCCTCGAGCAGGAGATCCTCGCGGTAGCGGCCGGCGATCAGCTGGACACCGGTGGGGCGGCCGTCGGTCTCGCCGGTCGCGACCGTCAGGCCGGGCAGGCCCATCAGGGGCAGGCCGACCTGGACCAGCTGGGCCTCGATCACCCGGTCGAAGGCTTCCGGCGATTCCACGTCCTGCAGGTCGTTGAAGGGCAGCTCCGAGCAGACCGGCAGCAGCACCACCGGGTAGTTCTTCAGGAACATCTGCCACTGGCGGGTGAAGCCGGCGCGGGCCTGCAGCGCGTCCTGGAACTGGTTCAGGTCCGGCGCGCTGCACAGCCGCTCCATCTGGGCGAAGACGAAGGTGGCGTCGGGGTCGGCCTCCTTGGCCAGGGCAGCGTTCAGGCCACGGCGCGACTCGGCCAGCCACAGCATGGCCTGCAGCCGGGCGGGCTCGCGCAGCGGCGGGCAAGGCGTCTCGACGATGGTCCAGCCGCGCTCCTGCAGGCGCAGCGCGGCGTCGCGGAGCGCGCGCTCGACCTCGGGGGTGGTGGCCAGGCCTTCGGGGCGGATGCAGAGGGCGGCGCGCTTCGGGGCAGCGGGGCCTTCCAGGGG
>NZ_MLCO01000133.1 GCF_001982615.1 Teichococcus deserti
CGGCCAGGGGGCGCCGGAGCTGACCCTGCTGCTGGCCCGCCTGGCGCTGCGGCTGCGCCCCGACTTCACCCCCGCTCTGCTGATCGCCGCCGACGCCCTGGCCGACGAGAAGCATCCCGACAGCGCGCTGGCCCTGCTGCGGCGGGTGTCGGATGACGACCCGCTGGCGGCGGCGGTGGCCATGCGCCGCGCCACCCTGCTGGACCGGCTGAACCGCCCGGACGAGGCGATCGCCGCGCTGCGCGGGCTGCAGCAGGCCTATCCGCAGTCGCTGCAGCCGCCCGCCCGCCTCGGCGACCTGCTGCGCGGGCGCGAGCGCTATTCCGAGGCGGCCGAGGCCTATTCCGCCGCGCTGACCCGGGTGCAGCGCCCGGGGCCGGAGCACTGGTCGCTGTTCTACGCCCGCGGCATCGCGCTCGAGCGCGGCGGCGACTGGACCCGCGCGGAGGCCGATTTCCACCGCGCCCTGCAGCTCGCCCCCGAGCAGCCCTATGTGCTGAACTACCTGGGCTATACCTGGGTCGAGCACGGCACCAACCTGCCCGAGGCGCGGCGC
>NZ_MLCO01000134.1 GCF_001982615.1 Teichococcus deserti
GCACCCGCCCCTGCCCGCTGCGCGCCCGGGCGAGCCGCAGCTTGCGCCCCAGGCCTCGATGGACGCGCTGCCCGCCATGGCCGGGCAGCTGCGTGGCGCCGGCGCCACGACGGAGGGCGGACCATTGGCGGGCGGGGTGGCAGCCGGCGGGCCCGAGGCCTGGGCGCCGGTGGAGCGGGCGCGACAGGGGCCGGCGCGACAGGGACCGGCGTAGCAGGGACCGGCGCAGCAGGGACCGGCGCGACCGGGGTCGGGCTCGGTGAGGCGGGCTGCGGCACCGATTGGGGCGCCGGTTGCGGCGCGGCGCCGGCGCCACGCAGCTGCTCGGCCATGGCGGTCAGCGCGTCCATCGAGGCCTGCGGCGCAAGCTGCGGCTCGCCCGGGCGCGCAGCGGGCAGCGGCGCCTGGCGGCCGCGCGGCGGCGACGCGGCCGCGGGGGCCTGGGCGACCGGGCCCGGCGGCGTCTGCGGCGCGGTGGCCAGCGGTGGGACGGGCTGCGGCGGGACGGGCTGCGACGCACGCGGCATCGGCGGCGGCGGGGCGGCAGCCTGGGTAGCCGGTGGTGGCGCGGCGCCGCCGGCGCGGCCCACCGGGGTGCCGGGCGGGATCAGCCCGGGGCGCGGCGCCGCCAGGCTGCCCGGCGCCGGCGGTGGCAGGCCAGTGGCGCCGGCATTGGGCGGCAGCGCCTGCGGGAACAGCGGCTGCGAGGCCGCCGGCGGCGCGGGCGAGACAGCGGCGCGCGGCGGCGGCGCCTGGCTGGGCGGCGGCGGCGGGTCCAGCAGGTCGACCACCACGCGGCGGCCGAGCACGAAATGCCGGGCGCGGGCGCCCTCGGCCAGGTGGAAGCGCATGCCGCCGGGCAGCGGCTCGATGCCGCGGACATTGCGCGGCAGGCGGACGGCGGCGGCCTCGAAGGCGATGGTGCCGGCCGGGCCGAAGATCAGCTCCACCTCGTCGCCGGTCTGCGCCAGGGTATAGCCCGGCGTCTCCGGCCATTCGAAGACGACACGGCCGAAGCCGGGATGGATGCCGATCCGCACGGTGACGCGGTCGGGCGCGCGCGGCGTGGCACCGCGCGAGGACCGCGCCGGCGCGGTGGCGGTCGCCGCCTCGCCGGGGCCGGAGGGCGGCAGCACCTGCGGCGGCGGCGCGTCGCTGTCCGTGGCGCCGGGCATGGCGGCCTGGGCCAGTCGCAGCGGCGCGCCCCGTCCCGCCTCAGTCAGGAAGAAAGCACGGTCCGACGGACCCGCCGGCGGCGCGGCCGCCTCGGCCAGGGCGGCCAGCGCCGGCAGCGGGGCAGCGCCCAGCAGCAGCGCCAGCACCCAGGCCGGGCATCCGCGCAGCGCGCGGCGATGGTCAGTCGAACAGCGCATCGATGGCCGACTGGCTGATCGCGGCCCCCGGCAGCTGCGGGCCGTTCAGCAGGCCGTCGCCCGGCGGCACCGCGGCGGGCTGCGCCGGCGCCGGCGGCGGCACGTTCTCCGACGCCATCTTGGCCCGCGCATTGCCGATGCGGTTCTCGATGGTCTGCAGCGCGGTCACCACCTTGGCGATGCGCTGGCCGGTGATGTCCTGGAAGGCGCAGGCCTCGTAGATCCGGGTCGTCGCGGCGAAGAGCGCGTCGGCCGCCTGCGGCACCTGGCCGGCCAGGGTCTCCAGCTGCTCGCAGGTGTCGATGATCTCGTGCGTCGCCTGGGCGGTGTGCTGCACGATCGCGGCCAGCTCGTCGGTCGCCGACGGGATGGCGCTGTCGTCCAGCCCCTCGGCGCGCAGCGCGATGACCTCGGCGCGCGCATTGGCGATGACGCGGCCGACCTCCTCCAGCTCCTGCAGCAGGGTGGCGGCGGTCGCGGTCAGGTTGCCGCGCAGGTCCGCGATCGCGTCATGGTCAGCCATGGGCCATCACCTTCTCGATCTTGTCGCGCAGCGTCTCGGCGTTGAACGGCTTGACGATGTAGTTTGACACGCCGGCCTGCTTCGCCGCGACCACGTTCTCGGTCTTGCTCTCGGCGGTGACCATGATGAAGGGCAGATGCTTCAGCCGGGCATCGGCGCGCACCTCCTTCAACAGATCGAGACCGGTCATCGGCTGCATGTTCCAGTCGCTGATCACCAGGCCGAAATTGCCGCTGCGCAGCTTGGCCAGGGCCTCGTGGCCGTCGGCCGCCTCGTCCGCGTCGTGGAAGTCGATCTGCTTCAGCAGGTTGCGGATGATGCGGGTCATGGTCTTGTAGTCGTCGACAACGAGGACCTTGATGTTGCGGTCGAGCGTCATGGGGTCGTCTTCTCCAGCGTAACTCAGATAAGCGTTCAGCGATGCAGCAGGCAGGCCGGTGCGCGCGCGTCAGAGCCCGGGCCGGGCGCCGCGCATGCGCGCGAGCTCGGCGGTCAGCGCGCGGACGCGCTCGGGCTCCATGGCGCCGAAGACCGGGGCGGCCTTCTGCTCGCGCATGCGGTTCACGATCTGCGCCAGCAGCGGCAGATCGAGCTCGTTGAAGACCATCGCCGCCTCGCGCGGGCGCATGGTCTCGTACAGCTTGGCGAGGCTGGCCCAGTGGGCCTCGTCGCGGGTCTTCATCTGCCGCTCGTTCTCCTCCAGCCGCGACTGCAGGCCGGAGAGGCTGTCGATGCGGGCCTGCAGCCGCTGCTCGGCGGCGGCCAGCACCGCCTCGCGCATGGCCAGCATGCGGTCGCGCTCGTCGAGCTGCTCGCGGCGGCCGCGCAGCGCCAGCGCCAGCGCGTCGTCCGAGCCCGGGGACGGGGCCGGCGCAGCGCCGCCATTCGGGGTCACCGGCGGCGAGACCGCCTGGGGCGCGGCAGGCCGCGCCGGGGCGGCGGCCATGCGGCGGTCGGCATTGGCGGCGGTGCCGGCGGCGGGCGCCTCCTGGGCGGCGCGGGCGGCGACGCGCATCGGCTGCGGCGCGGCGGCGGGGGCGGCGACCTCGGTCGCGGCGAGGGCCGCCGGCGGCCAGTCCGGCAGCAGCCCGGCCAGCGCCGCGCCCTTCACGCCGAGCAGCACCACCAGCATGATCAGCAGCCCGCGCAGGGCGAAGACGACATTCATGATCCGCGCCCCAGGCCCTGGTTGATCGTGTGTCCGAGCGCGCGCAGCAGGTCCTGCTCGGCGCGCGGCCGCGGCGGCGGGGCCGCGGCCGAGACCGGCGCGCGGCCCGGCGCGCCCTCGCCCGGGCGGCTGGCGCGCACCCCGGCATCGAGCCGGTCGGCCAGCGCCTCGGCCCGGTCGGTGAGATAGCGCAGGTCCTCGCGCAGCGACTGCGCCGCGGCGACCTGGTCGGCGACCTGGCGGCCGGCGCCTTCGGCCGCGGCGCGCAGCCGGGCGATCGCCGCCTCGGCCTCGCGGGTCGCGTCGGTGAAGCCCTGCACCGTCGCCGCCAGCTGGGCGCGGTCCTTGCGCAGCGCGGTCAGCGCGCGCTCCAGCTTCAGCGCCACCGGCAGGGCGCAGGCCAGGCCAAGCACCAGCCCGGCCTGCAGAAGCCACTCGATCCAGTTCATGCCGCGCCCTCCGCCGCCCGCTCGTTCAGGTCGCGCTGCAGCCCGGCGCTGATGCCGTGCCGCGGCAGGGCGCGGTCGATGCGCACCGCCAGCCGCCCCTTGCGGCCGCCGACCTGCCCCTCGAAGAGCGAGGTGTCGCCGCAGCGCAGCCGCACCGGCGCGCCGGGGCCGACGCCCAGCGTGATCAGGTCGCCGATGCGCAGCTGCACCACGTCGGTCAGCGGCATGGTCTGCTCGTCCAGCACCACGTCGAGGGCCACCTCGGTCTGGCGGAGCTCTTCCGCCAGGTGGGTCTCCCAGATCGAATCGCGGCCGAACTTCTCGCCCATGAACTGCTGCAGCAGCAGCTCGCGCACCGGCTCCAGCGTGGCATAGGGCAGCAGGAGCTGCAGCTGGCCGCCGCGGCTCTCCATGTCGACCCGCATCCGCGCCAGCACGGCCGCGTTGGAGGGCCGCGAGATGGCGGCGAAGCGCGGGTTCACCTCGAGCCGCTCGAAGCGGAAGTCGACCTCGGCCAGCGGGCCGAAGGCGTCGGAGAGGTCGGCCAGCACCACCTCGGTCAGGCGCTCGATCAGGCCGCGCTCGATGGTGGTGTAGGGGCGGCCCTCGATGCGCATGGCGGTGGTGCCGCGGCGGCCGCCCAGCAGCACGTCGACCACCGAATAGATCAGCGCCGAATCGACCACCACCAGGCCGTAATTGTCCCATTGCTCGGCCTTGAAGACCACGAGCATGGCCGGCAGCGGGATGGTGTTCAGGTAGTCGCCGAAGCGCAGGCTGGTGATGCCCTCGATCGACACCTCGACGTTGTCGGAGGTGAAGTTGCGCAGGCTGGTCGACATGATGCGGACGAGACGGTCGAAGACGATCTCGAGCATCGGCAGGCGCTCGTAGGAGACCAGCCCGCGGGCGATCACCTTCTCGATGCCGGTGGCCGAGTCGTCGCCGCCGGCGCCGCCATCGCCGAAGCCCAGCAGGCTGTCGATCTCGGCCTGGCTGAGCACGCGGGCCGGCTCGGCCGGGATCTCGGGCGCGGCCACCGGCATCGGCGCGGTGGTCGCCGCCTCGCCGACCGCGGCGGACAGCGCGTCGCCCCAGCCGTCGTCGCCGCCGACCGAGGCCATGTCGTCGACCAGGCCGCCCTCGGCGTCGCCCGATTCGGCCAACGCCGCGCCCCAGGCGGCCATGTCGTCGTCGAAGGGGTCGGCCGGCTTGGCCGCCTCCGCCTCCGGCGTGGCCGGCCCGGGGGTTGTGGTCTCGGGGGCAGCTGTCTCGGGGGCGGCCGCATCCATCGAGGCCATCGCCGCCGCCATGTCGAGCTCCTCCTCGCCGTCGCCGGCGGCGGGGGGGACGCCGTCCTGATCGGGCGTCGCGCCGCTCATTGCACCACCACCTCGACGAAGAGCACGTCGGTGATCGCGCCCGGGCGGACGGCGATATTGGCGCGGGCCACCATCTCCTCGCGCAGCCGGTGGGTGCCGGCGCTGCCGCGCAGCTCCTCGGGGCGGGTCTCGCGCAGATAGGTGGTGAACATGTCGATCAGCCGCGGCATCGCCGCCTCGGCCGCCTTGGCGTCCTCGGGCAGGGCCACTTCCAGCCGGCTGCGCAGCTTGACGAAGGTCTGCCGGCGGGCCGCCGTGTTCAGGTTGGTGATGATCTCCGGCACCTCGACGAAGACCGGCGGGCGCTGCGGCGCGGGCGTGGCCGAAGCCGCCTGTGTCTCGTCGCCTTCCGCATGGCCGCCCAGGCCCGGGATCGGCAGCATGCCCATGTACCACGCCCCGCCCGCGCCGCCGCCCAGCAGCAGCACGAGCCCGAGGGCAGCCACGAGCATCAGCTTGCCCTTGCCCTTCTTCGCCTTTTTCGGGGCGTCTTTTTCAGCCCCTGCGCCGTCGCTCATGGCGGCCACTCCATCCTGGAATGCGCCGGGAATTAAGCGGGGTCTGTTAACGGCATTTGAACCGGCATTTTTTGCCTCAATGATCCGGTAATAATTGCCCGGTACCTCCTGCCCCGCGGCGTCAGGGATTCCAAAAGGGAATCACCCCGTCGCGGCCGATCCGGACCGCTCTGGCACGCCTCTTGCCAAGCATGCTCCGTCGGTCCCCGACCAGGAGCTGCGCCACGATGGACACCCCCGGTTATGTCGTCCTCTCCCGCCTCGCCGCCCAGCGGCGCGCGCAGGATGTCGTGGCGTCCAACCTCGCCAATGCCGACACGCCGGGCTTCAAGGCCAGCCAGATGGTCTTCGCCGAGCACCTGGCGCGGCAGCAGAACACCCAGACGCCGCGCGGCGGAGCCGAGGTCGCCTTCACCCAGGACCGCGCCACCTGGCGCGACTTCTCCCCTGGCCCGCTGCAGGCCACCGGCAACCCGCTGGACCTGGCGCTGTCGGGCGACGGCTTCTTCGCCCTGCAGACCGCCAATGGGGAACGCTACACCCGGGCGGGTCGTTTCGCCCTCTCGCCGAATTCCGGCGTGGTCGACGCCCAAGGCAACCCGGTGCTGCTGCAGGACGGCACGCCGCTGGTGATCCCGCCGGGCGCCACCCGCATCGAGATCAGCGGCGACGGCACCGTCGCCACCGAGCAGGGGCCGATTGGCCAGCTGCGCGTGGTGCGCTTTGCCGACCCGCAGAGGCTGCAGGCCCAGGGCGACCGCCTGTTCACCACCCCGCAGGACATGGCCGCCGAGCCGGTCGCCCGCCCCGCCGTGGTGCAGGGCTCGGTCGAGGGCAGCAACGTCAAGGCCGTGGTCGAGATGACCCGGATGACCGCCGAGCTGCGGGAATTCCAGTTCGTCAGCCAGTTCGTCGAGAAAGAGGGGGAGCGGCTGCAGGACAGCGTGCAACGCATCCTCAAGCGCAAGTAACCGCCTAGCCCCCACCGCTCGAGCCGCAGGAAAGACTGAAGAAGATGCGCAGCCTCCATATCGCCGGCACCGGCATGATGGCCCAGCAGACCAATGTCGAGGTCATCTCCAACAACATCGCGAACATGAGCACGACCGGCTACAAGCGCCGCCGCGGCGCAGGTTCTGGTAGATCAGGTCCTGGAACTCGGCGCGGCGGCGCTTGTAGCCGGTCGTGCTCATGTTCGCGATGTTG
>NZ_MLCO01000135.1 GCF_001982615.1 Teichococcus deserti
TGCGTCGTGGTCAGCGCGCCCACCTGGGTGGTGGTCAGCGCCGCCATCTGGGTGCTGGTCAGGCCCTTGAGCTGGGTCACCGTCAGCACGCCGACATCGGTCGACTCAAGTGCCGCGAACTGCGTCGTGGTCAGCGCGCCCAGCTGCGCCGAGCTCAGCCCCAGGATCTGCGTCGTGGTCAGCGCGGCGAGATCGGTGGTCTCGAAGCCGCGCACCTGGCTGGTGCTGAGCGCGTTCAGCTGGGTGGTGGTCAGGCTTTGCGCCTGGGTGGTGTCCAGCGCGCCGATCTGCGTGCTGGTCAGCCCCTTCACCTGGGTCGCCGACAGGTTGCGCAGCTGGGTCGTGGTCAGCGCGCCCACCTGGGTGGTGGTCAGCGCGGCGAGCTGCGTCGAGGCCAGGCCGCGCAGCTGCGAGGTGCTGAGCACCGCGAGGTCGGTCGATTCGAGCGCCGCCACCTGGCTGGTCTGCAGCGCCGCCAGCTGCGTCGTCGACAGCACCCCGATCTGCGTCGTGGTCAGCGCCGCCAGCTGGGTGGCCGCCAGGCTGCGGATGTCGCTGGTCTTCAGCGCCGCGACCGCGGTGGTGGAGAGGCCCTGGATCTGGGTGGTGGTGAGGGAGCCGATGACAGCCATGGTCTCTGACCTTCGCGCCGAGTTTTTCTTGGGGGGTGGGGGTTAGGCGGCAGCAGGACCGCCCGCGGGGGCG
>NZ_MLCO01000136.1 GCF_001982615.1 Teichococcus deserti
CGCCCGCGCGGGCGGCCTCGATGGTGGCGTTCAGGGCCAGCAGATTGGTCTGCCCGGCGATCGAGGTGATCAGGTTCACCACTTCGCCGATCTTGCTCGCGCCCTCGGCCAGCACCCGCACCGTCGCATCCGTCTCCCGCGCCCGCGTCACCGCCTGGCCGGAGACGCTGGTCGCCTGCGCCACCTGCCGGCTGATCTCGCTGATCGAGGCCGCCAGCTGCTCGGCCGCCGAGGCCACGGTCTGCACGCCGCCGCTGGCCTGCTGCGCCGCGCTGGCCACCGAATTGGCCTGGGCATTGGTCTCGGCCGCGGTGCCCGACATGCTGCGCGCCGTCGCCTCCAGCTCGGTCGCGGCGGAGGAGACCACCCCCACCATGTCGCCGACCCGCGCCTCGAACTGGGCGACCAGCTGGCCGAGCGTCTCGGCGCGCCGCTGCCGGGCGGCCTGCTCGCGCGCCTGCTCGGCGGCCAGGGCGTCGGCCCGCTGCAGCCCGCTGCGGCAGTCGTCGACGGCGCGTGACATGTCGCCCACCTCGTCCTGCCGCGCCAGGTCCGGCAGCGCGACGCCGTAGTCGCGCGCCGAGACCCGGCGCAGCGCCGCGGCCAGGGTCACGATGCTGCGCGCGATATGGCGGTCCAGGAAGATCGCGGCGCCCAGCCCGACGACCAGCGCCAGCAGCAGCCCGGCGCCGGTCAGCCAGATCGCCTCGCGGTAGTCGGAGGCCGCATCGGCCGCCGCGGCAGCGGCCCCGGCCTCGTTGACCCGGCTGAGCTCGTCCAGCGCGTCGAAGACCTGGCGGATGGCGGCGAAGCCTTCGCCGTTGAAGCGGGCTACCGTGGCGCGGTCGCCGCCCGGCGCCGCCAGCAGCTGCCGCATCAGCGCCTGGTAGCTGTCATAGGCCTGGCGGGCGCGCGTCAGCAGCGCCACCTCGGCCGGGCTGGAGCTCAGCGCGGCGGTTTCTGCGAATCGCCGCAGCGCCTCCTGGTGCATGGCCTGCAGCTCGGCTTCGCCGCGTGCGCGATCGGCCGCCTCGTCGGTGCCGAGCTGCCGGGCGGCGCGGCTGCGCTGCAGGCTCAGGCTGTATTGCAGCTGGCCGATGCTGCGCACCGAGGGCAGCCAGTTGGTCTGCAGCGCCTCGACGCCTTCCTCCACCCGGCCGAGCTGCTGCAGCCCGATGCCGCCGACGCCCATGGTCAGGATCACCACCAGCCCGAAGGCGCCCAGGAGCTTGCTGCGCAGCCGCAGACGGGAAAGGAAATGCCGCATCGTCGAACCTCGGATCGGGCTTTGAAACCGATGCTCACAATAGCGTGATCGCTTGCCGGATTGTTAACCAGCCGATGCGAAGGCGGCGGTGCAGCAATGCACCCTGCGACGCCGGGGTTGATCCCGCCGAAAATCCCGGGCGCCTTCGACAAACCGAATGCGGCAACGAGAAACGTTGCTGTCCGGATCTGCCATGCGGCAAGACAGGACCGGACATGGGACCGGTGACCAATTCAGCGTGATTGTCCGGAGGCTTCCGCCCGACTGCCGCGGCGGGAAAGATCGGGGCGATTCTGCCGCGTTCCACGAGCGGCTGCTTCTGGAACCCGCCGCCCATGCACCCCTGGCCTGGCTTCCTCTTCCCCGGCGCCGCGGCGTGACCGGCTGGCGCGACCGGCTGCTGCCGCCGGCCCGCGACCCCGAGGCGCCGCCCCGCGCCCGGCCCGAGGGCATGCTCTACGGCGTCGACGAACGGCTGCCCTGGGGGCTGCTGCTCGGCATGGGGCTGCAGCACGCGCTGCTGGCCCTAGTCTTCGCCCTCTACGCCGCCATCGCCGCCCAGGGCATGGGCTTCGACGCGCGGCAGACCGTCGCCTATGTCAGCGCCACCGTGCTGGTGATGGGGCTGGCCACGATCATCCAGGCGCTGCCCTGGCGCTTCGGCGCCGGCATGCTGCTGGTCACCATCCCCGGCGCCGGCCGCATCCCGGTGCAGGTCGCGCTGGTGCTGCACGAGGGCCTGGCCGCCACCATGGGCGCCACCATCGCCGGCGGGCTGCTGGCGCTGGTCATGGCGCGGCTGATCCCGCGGCTGCGCAGCCTGTTCCCGCCCGAGGTGATCGGCGTGGTGCTGGTGATGATGGGCGTCACCCTGGTCACCGGCGGCATGACCCGCGCCACCGGCCTGACCCTGGCGGGCGGCGCGCTGCAGGGCACCGCCGTGCTGGCGGCGCTGGCCACCGTGGGCTGCCTGGTCGGCATCGCCGTCTGGGGCGGCCCGGGGCTGCGCCGCGTCGCCCTGCTGGCCGGGGCCCTGGCCGGCACCCTGGTCGTCGCGCTGACCGGCGGGCTGCCGGCGGCCGACACCCTGCTGGCCATGCCGCTGGTCGAGCTGCCGGTGCTGGGCCTGGCCCTGCCGCTGCCCGAGTTCCGCCTGGTGCCGATCCTGGTCGTCGCCATCACCCAGTTCATCACCATCATGGACCAGTTCGGCAGCGCCCTGACCATGGACCGCATGACCGACGCGCGCTGGCGCCGCGCCGACATGGGGCTGGCGGCGCGGGCGGTGGCCGGGCTGGGACTGGCGCATCTGCTGTTCGGCCTGACCGGCACCCTGCCGGGCGGCCCGGCCTCGGCCAATATCGGCCTGGTGCATGCGACCGGCATCGCCGCCCGCCGCGTCGGGCTGGTCGCCGGCCTGGTGCTGGTCGCCGCCGCCTTCCTGCCGCCGGTCGCCGGCCTGCTGGTGCTGACGCCCGCCCCGGTGGTCGGCGGCATCCTGCTCTACACCGCCGCCTACATGATCAGCTCGGGCATCGAGCTGATCATGGCGCGGATGATGAACCCGCGGCGCAGCTTCACCGTCGGCCTGGCCATTGTGCTGGGCAGCGCGGTGATGCTGCTGCCCGAGCTGGGCCGGCAGGCGCCGGAATGGCTGCAGCTCAGCCTGCGCTCCGGCCTGACCGTCGGCGCCGCCGCCGCCGTCGCGCTGAACGCGCTGTTCCGCATCGGCATCCGCCGCCAGCTGCGCCAGCCGCTGGATCCGGCGCGCGAGGCGACCGAGGCGGCGGAGCTGCTGGAGGCCGGCGGCCGGCTGTGGGGCGTGCGGCAGGAGACGGTGCTGCGCGCCGGCCATGCCGTGGGCGAGGCGCTGGAGGCGCTGCGCGCCGCCGGGCTGCAGGAGCGCGTCACCCTGGCCGCCAGCTTCGACGAGTTCTTCTTCGAATGCCGGCTGCTCTATCGCGGCACCGCGCTGCCGCTGGGCCAGGGCGGGGCGCCCGATGCCGAGGCGCTGCTGCAGGGCGACGACCCCGCCGCCCTCGAGGCCGGGATGCGGCGGCTGTCAGGCCTGATCATCCGCCGCCTGGCCGATCGCAGCGCCGCCCGCCAGCGCGGCGCCGAGGCCGAGCTGCTGCTGGTCTTCAACCACTGATCGCGCGGGCAGGACGCGGCCGCCGCTCAGCGCGGCTCCGCCCCGGCGTCGAAGAACAGCCGCTGCCGGGCATAGGACAGCCAGAAGCGGCGCTGGCCGATGACATCCTGGCCGAGCACCATGGCGAAGGGGCTCGACTTCGCGACATCCGCCACCTGCAGCATCGGCCGGTCGATCACCAGCCCGGCGAATTCCAGCCGGTCGGCCTGCCAGTGGTGGACGGTTCTGCGGCCCAGGCCGATGCCCGCGGCGACACCGCTGGGCGGGCCGCTGATGACGCTCTCCGGCATCCCAAGGCTGATGGCGAGAGCCGGCGGCAGCAGCGTGCGCTGCGCCCCGGTGTCGAACAGCGCCCGCACGGGGCGACCGTTGACGCGCAGCGTGACGATCGGCAGCGTCTGGCCGTAGAGCTCGACCGGGATGCTGCGGGTCGGGCCGGGCCAGAGCGGCGCGGCGCCGCTGCAGGCCTGCGCCGGATAGAGCGTCACCTGGCCGCCCGGCGCATCCATTTCCAGCTCATGCGCGCGCAGCAGGTCGGCGCCGATCAGCCCGGACAGGGCACGGCTCGGCCGGCCGCCATGCACCACCACCGGCACCGTCAGCTGCTCCAGGGTGAGGCTGCCCAGCTCGAGCCGGTTGATCAGCGTATTGGATTCGTTGGACTCGCCGCCGAAGCCGAGAATGCGGCTGCGGCGCAGCGAGTCGCCGGGCAGGTTCAAGGCCGGAAGCGCCTCGGGCAGCAGCGCGGTGCGCATCGCTCCGGTGTCCAGCAGCAGCACGGCGGGCTGGCCGTCGATCCGCCCCGGGACCAGCGGCCGGGCGTTGTCGTTCACCAGCGGCAGCCGGTTGGCCATCTCCGGCTGGCAGACCGCCGCGCAGGCGCCAAGCAGCAACGGCAGCAGCAGCGCCAGGCGCCGCCAGGCGGCGAAAGCGGGCAGGGCAGGCGGCATCGGGCGGCTCCGGTCACGGCGTGGCGAGGCGAGGCCGGGCTTAACCGCTGCGGCCGCGTATCGGAAGCCCTGCCCAGCTGTGGCTTCGCGGCCACAGCGGGACCTGCTCGCGCCTTCGCGCCTGCAACCGGCCGCCGCGGCGTCTCGTTACACCCGCGAGAAACAACCCCTCGATACCATGGGGCGCATGACGGGGCGGGGACGCCACCGGAGGCAGACCATGACATGGCATGATACGAGCAAGGACCAGGCAGAGCGGATGATGCACCGGCGCAACCCCGCGGATCAGGCTTTCGACCGCTGGCTGCAGGAGGACCTGCAGCGCCGCCACGCCCAGCCGGCCGAGGAGCAGATCCCGCCCGAGCTGATCGCGCTGGCGCTCGAGGCCGCACGCGGCAAGTAGCGTGGACGGCTGCCTAGCCGGCGCGGCGGTAGAGGCCGCTGAAGGTGACGTTCATCCCGCCGCAGCGCAGGTTGTCCTGCACCACCAGATAGGGGCCGAGCAGCAGCATCCTCACGCGGCAGGTCTCCGGACCGCCCTCGTCATAGGCGCGGGTGCGTTCGCCGCCGTCGCTGCTGAAGCCGAGGCGGGCGCCGCTGGGCCGCACCTCCGCCTCCAGCGAACCGATATTGACGCCGCCGCGCTCGACGCGGGCCGGGTCGTCGCTGCCCCAGCTGGCGCTGCCGCCAATGCGCAGGGTGCTGCCCTCGGCGCTGATGTCGATCTCCTGCTCATAGGCCTGGGTGCCGTACCAGCTGGCCTGCCAGGCCTCCAGCGGCGCGGTGGTCGGCGGCGCCAGCGGCTGCAGGGCGGCGGCCGGCAGCCAGCCGGCGGTCAGCCGGCGCCGGTCGTTCAGGTAGGAGGCGCAGGCGAAGCCGCCCTGCCGGCGCGAGACGACCACGACATCCCCCGGCATCAGGAAGGCACGCCCCGGCTCGGCCGCGCCGGTCGGCCGCGCGCGGAAGAACAGCCGCGGCGCGGCAGGGCCGACGGTCGCCGCCTCGAGCGCCTCGTCGCCCGGGCGGATGCCCCAGCAGCCATGGTCCTGGCCCTGCGCCAGCGCCGGCCGCGCGCCGAGGACGGCCAGCAGCGCCGCGCCCGCCAGAGCGAGGCGCAGGGAAAGGCGGGAGGTCATGGGCGGCATCGGTCGGCATCCATCGGTCGCATGGGCTGTCGGCAGCAGGGGCGGCCGGCAGCTGGGGCATTCAACAGTTTGGGGCGTTCGGCATGCTGGGGCACGCATGGCGTGAGCGTGACGCGGCTTGCGGCCTGCGACAATCGCCGGCGGGCGACATTCTTTTGATCGGCGGGCCGGCTTCGCAAGCCCGGCCTGAGGTGATCCTGCCGCGGCAGGACAGCGTGGAGGAGCCAGACATGACGCAGCGCGCAGGATGTTCTCCCTCCCGCCCCGGTCGTCGCGCCCTGCTGGCCGGGCTCGGCGCGGCGCTGGCGACGGGTGCGGCGCCGGCCCGGGCCGCGGCCGGGATCACCCTGCTGAGCGGCTTCCGCCCCGGCGGGCTGACCGACATCGCAGCCCAGGCCATCGCGCCCGGCTTCGGCCGTGGCATGGGCGGCGCCACGACGGTCGCGCACCGGCCGGGCAGCAATGGCGACGCGGCGCTGATGGCGGCGCTGGGCCAGAGCGGCGACGGGCGCACCTTCCTGCTGGCGCACAATGCGCAGATGGTGGTGCAGGGCTTCGGCCAGCCGAACCGCACCATCGACACCCAGCCGCTGATGCCGGTGGCCGCGGTGGCCGAGGCGCCGCTGCTGCTGGTCGCGCATCGCGACGTGCCAGCCCGCGATGCGGAAGAACTCGCCGCCTGGCTGCGCCGCCAGCCGCTGCCGCTGGTCTATGCGGCGGCGAGCCCGGGTGGCCTCGGCCATTGCGCCTTCCAGCTCTGGCTGCGGCACGCCGGCCATACGGCAGCGCCGCGGCAGATCCATATGCGGACCTATCATGACGGCGCCGGGCCGGCCCTGGCCGAGCTGCTGCGCGGCGAGGCGAAGCTCGGCTTCTTCAGCGCCCCCGCCGTGCTGCCGGCCATCGCCGCCGGCCAGGCCCAGGCGGTGCTGGCGACCGGGGCGAAGCGCCTGGCCGCGCTGCCCACCGTCGCAACCGCGGCCGAGCAGGGCCTGCCGGAGCTGGCGCCGCTGACCGCCTGGACCGGGCTGTTCGCCATGCCGCGCACGCCGGACGCCGCCATCGCCCGCGCCAACACGGCGCTGAACGCCGCCCTGGCCGAGCCCGCCACGCGCCAGGTGCTGGAAGCCCGCGGCGCGACCGTGCTGGGCGGCACCGCCGCCGCCCTGAAGCAGCGGCTGGGCGCCGAGGAAGCGCGCTGGGTCGCGCTGTCCGAGGCGCAGGAATTCGACGTCGACGGCTGAGGCTACTTGCCCTGGCAGGCGTCGAACAGCGCCGTCATGGCGGGGGCAGCGCCGGCCAGGGGCACCGTCTCGGTCTCGCCGGCCAGGGTGATCGACAGGGCGCCGCCGGCGGTGAACAGCTGGCGCCAGGCGGCATCGGCGGGGAAGCTGCCCAGCAGCATCAGCGCATCGCCCAGCTCCTGCATCTCGCCCTTCATCGACAGGCGCTGCTGGCCGCCGGCGGTCGCGAAGTCGACCGGCAGGGTGACGCCGTCGCGGGCGCGGTCGCGCTCCTCCAGCAGGCGCATCTCGATCTGGCGGCCGCCGCTGCGGCAGAACAGCGCCAGGCTCTGGTCGCCGGTCTCCGGCACCTCCCAGGCGACGATCACGCCCTCGCCGGTCGGGCGGGTCTGCCAGCGCAGCTCCTGCGCCGCGGCGGGCAGGGCGGCGAGGGTCGCCAGCAGGGCCAGGGTCGCGGTCTTCGTCGTCATGCTCAGCGGTTCTCCAGCCCATTGGCGCTGCGCTGCTGCCGGATCTTCTCCCGGCTTGCCAGCACCGTCTCGCGCATCTCCGCCAGGCCGGCGCGGATGCGGTTCAGCACCGCCTCGTTGCCCGGCTTGGGCGTCGCCGCATTGGCATGCGCCGCGTCCCAGTCCAGCGCGTCCTGCAGGCTGGCGGCCAGGGCATCAACGTCGCCGAAGGCCCATTCGTTGATCGGCCGGCCGACGGATTCATTCAGCGCGGCATAGAGCGCCGGCTCGCCGCTGCGCGGCAGGTCCGGCGTCGCCGCCAGGCGGAAGCGGGCACGCAGCTGGGCGACATAGAGCCAGCGCACGGCGTCCTGCTGCGGCCCTTCGCGGAAGCGCCGCGCCGCCAGGGTGTAGAGGCCGGCGGGCGGCAGGTTCTCGGCGTCCTTCTCCAGCTCCGCCAGCGGCATGCGCATGAAGTCCTGCGCCGCTGCCGGAGCGGCCAGCAGACAGAACAAAAAGACGCGGCGGGTCACGCCATGCTGGGCCATGGTTGTTCCGTTCCGTGGTGGCTGCCGGCGAGAAGGCCGCGCAGCATCTCCTCGAAGAATCCTGCCCAGCGCAGGATGCGCGCGGCGTCCAGCGTCGGTGGCAGCAGGCGGATCTCGATGGTGCGCTTCTGCGCGTCGCCGGCCAGCAGGTTGACGATGTTGACGTCGCAGAACTTCTGGGCGCCGGCGCGCAGCAGGCGCGCGGCGGCCTCGGGCCAGGGCAGGCGGGCGAAGCCGGGATCGAGCGCCGCCTCCAGCATCTCCTCGTCATAGGGGCCGAGGCGGCGGCATTGCGGGTTGGTGCCGCAGAGCGCGCGCAGCGCCGCGGAACGCTCGGCCACCAGCCGGATCAGCGCCTGCAGCCGCGCCGCATCGGCGAAGGGCGCGGCATCGAAATGCAGATGCACGGCCCCTTCCTGCGGCAGCAGGAAGCCGAGCGCCTGCGCCGGCTCCAGCAGGGCGGACAGCGCCGCGGCGTGGTTGTCTTCCAGCGGCGGGGTGATGATCTCGCAGGGGCGCTCGCGGCCGCCGGGCAGCGGGGCGGCGAGCGCCACGGAAGCGCCGGCCGGATCGGCCAGGCGGTGGATGCCGCCGGGCTTTTCCTCGAGCCGCCCGCCGAAAAGATCGAGGCCGGGGGCCAAGACATCGCCGATCGGCGCCTCGGCGTCGCAATGCCGGGCCAGCAGCCGGGCGAGGCGCGCATCGTCCACGGCGATGCGGTACCAGCCCGGGCGCGGCGCCGCGCGGCGCTCCAGATCGGCCTGCAGGGTCAGGTCGTCGACGCAACGGGCGACGGGATGGCCGGCGGCATCCTCGATCGCGAAGCCCAGCGTCAGCGTCTCGAAAACGCGGCGCTCGGGGCCAGGGCCGTGCTCGGCCTGGGGGTGGAAGATGCGGCGCAGGCTTCCGCCGCAGCGCTCGGCCAGGCGCTGCGCCAGGTCGCGGCGGGAGCGGCCGGGCGGCGCCAGCAGCTCCACCTCGACGCCGATGCGCCAGCCGATCGGGGAGGGCATGGCGCTTCAGCGCGCGTCGTTGATGGCTTCCAGGCTGTTCTTGTGGTCGCCGCGCACCAGGTTGCCCGACAGCTTGGCCCGCGTCTCCGAGATCGAATCCATCCGCCAGTACTTGGCGAAGAGCAGGATCTGCTCGGCGCTGTAGACCTCGTCGGCGGGGCAGCGGCGCGCCTCGTAGCGGTTCATCTGCCGGCCGCGCTCGACATCGGCGGCGACGCGGGCGCCGTCGCCGCGGCGCAGCTTCTCGGCGGCATTGCGCATGACGCGGTTCATCAGGTCGTCGTCATAGGCGAGCTGCAGCATATGGGCGTCGCACATGGTGTAGCCGGCCTCGAAAAACGTGTCCTCGTTCGGCCCGGCCAGCGCCGGGCTGGCCGTGGCGGCGGCGACCAGCGCCACCACCTTGGAGGCCAGAAGGACTTTCCGTTTGCGAAGGCTCGGCATGCAATGTCCCCAGAAGCGCGGCGGAGGCGGCACCATGGCCGTGGGGAGAATTGCGGGCAATTCAACAAAAGCGGAAGCAGAGCGGCGGTCAGTGCCGGATGAAAGACAAAACAATCTCGAAGGCGATGAGCAGAAGGATGGCGGTTTCCAGCACCTCGGCGCGGCCGCCGGCGGCCTCGCCATGCAGCGCCGTGTAGGTGTCGCGGATGATCGCCAGCTTGCGGTCGACAGCAGCGCTGACCTCGGGCACGCGGAACAGGTCCATTGCCGCGGCATAGACGCGGGCGAGATAGACGTCCTCCGTGACCTGCAGCGCGTTGTCGACGCGCTCGGCCAGCTGGCTGACCTCGGCCACCAGCATGTGCAGCTGCTGCGCCAGGCCGGCATAGCGGCGCGAGGCCAGCAGATGCGAGCGGCGCCGCGCCGCCTCGACCAGGTCGCGCATGCGCGGCAGCTCGGCATCGAGCAGCTCGTCATAGCTGCGCATCTCCAGCAGCTGCGCATTGGCCATCTCGATGACGTCGGCGACGTCGGTCTCGCGCCGCGGCTCGTAGATGAAGGCGCGGTCCCAGGTGAGGACCACGAGGTCGTCGGTATGATAAGAGAAACTCTGGCGCAGCAGGTCGCGGCGGGCGCCGTCCGACAGCGGCCGGATCTCGCCCGACAGCAGCGGCACCAGATCGGCCTGCTGCTGCAGCTCGGCCGCGGTCACCGGCCGGTCGAAGGCATCGACCACAGCGAGGAGGTAATCCTCCTGCAGCGGCGCCGGGCTCGGGCGGATGAAGGCCTCGCCCAGCAGGCCGCGCAGCTGGGCCAGCAGCGCGTCCCAGGGCGCGTCGATGGCCTCGAGGCCGGTCGCATGGTCCAGGCGGTTGGCCAGCGCCGTGAAGCCATCCCAGTCCAGCCCGTCGGCCGGCAGCTTCAGGGTGAAGGCGGCGACGCCGAAGTCGTAGAGACGGATGCCGCCCTGGGCGGTGACCTCCTCGGCGCCGAGGCGCAGCGTCACCGGCCCGAGGGGCAGAGCCAGGGGCGGCACGCCGAAGGAGACGGCCTTGGCGGGGGTGCCGGCCAGGCGGCTGCGGGCGCTGGGACCCTGGGCGCGGGCGGCCCAGAGCGCCTCTGCCCGCTTCAGGTCGATCTCATAGGCCAGGTCGAAAAGGCGCAGCGCCACCACCTGGCCCGAGGCCACCGCCAAGCCTGTCGTCATCATCCGCCATCCGCTGTTCCGGGCGGGGCTTAGCGGCTGCGGCGGCGCCCGCCACGCGACAGTTTGATGACAGCGGGGAGGTTCAGCCGGGCGACCATTCCGTCGCCGGGTCGAGCGGCCAGATCGGCCGCGGCACATGGCGGAAGGGGATGCGCGCCAGCATCGGCGAGACCAGGCCGGGCCCGTCGATCTCCAGGATGCGCTCGTCGGAGAAGAGGTCGTCGAAGCCGGCGCGGAAATGGCCGCGCGACTTGACGACGATGCCGCGCAACGCCCGGACGTCGATGCCGAGATGCTCCAGCATGGCGGTATCCAGGCACTGGTGCCGGATCGAGACGAAGACCACCTCGATCCGTCCCGCCAGCCGCAGCCAGGCGGTCGGGCCGAGCGACTGTTTGCGTCCGGCAATCATGCCGCGGCGGCCGACGATCTCGCCATCCGAAAGCGCCATGACCTCGGCCTCAACCTCGAGCGGGTCGCTGCCGGGAAAATCCTCGCCGCGGTTCAGCTGGGCGGTGAAGCGGGCACCCTGGCCCAGCGCATGCGCCTCGGCGGCCAGTGTCGGGTCGTAATGGATGGCGAAGCCAGTGTCGCCGATGCCGGCCTCGAGGAAGGCGCGCAGCACGGCCGAGGTGTTGCCGCGCCCGCCGCCGCCGGGATTGTCGGCGACATCGGCGAAGAGCAGCGGCGGCATCGCTGGGTTCGCGACGACCTCCTTCAGCCGCGCGACGGCGGTGTCGATCGGCATCAAGTTTGCCACCAGCTCCCCGCGCCGGTCCCAGAGCAGGGTCGCGATTTCCGTCGCGACGCGCTGGGCGGCGGCCTGATCGCCGCGGGAGGTCACGATGACGCTCATGCCGTTCTTCGGGCTGTCGCCCAGGCTGAAATTGCCGAGGACGGAGACATTGATGATCGGGCCGGTGGTCAGCTGCTGGCCGCGCGCGATGGCGGCGCCGTAAGGGCCGCGGTCGGAGAGCAGCGCCACCGAGGGCGGCAGCAGCGGCAGCCGGATGAAAGCCTTGGCGGTCTTCACGCCCGACAGCAGCTCGCGCATGCCGACGGCCGCCTCCTGGCCGCGGGCGCGCATGTCGGTATGCGGGTTGGTGCGATAGGCGATCAGCAGGTCGGGATGCGCGACCATCTCGGCGCTGACATTGGCATGCAGGTCGAGGGTGGAGACGATCGGCACGTCAGGCCCGACGACGCGGCGGACCATGGCATAGAGCACGCCCTCCGGATCGGGGTCGACGGTGGCCGAGGCGGCGCCATGCGCCTCGACATAGACGCCGTCGAGGGGGAGGGCGGCGCGCAGCCCCGCCTCCAGCAAGGCGAGAAACCCATCGAAGAAGGATTGCTCCACCGGGCCGCTGGCGCCGGCGCCGGTGATGGCGATGGGCAGCGGCGTCCAGGGACCGGCCGCGTCCATCTCGGCGACGAAGCCGACCAGCCCGCCCGGGTCGCGGGGCGTCGCGCTGCGCACGTCGGTCAAAAGATCCTCGCCCTGCAGCCAGAGCTTGGAACGGAATTCTTCCTCGGTGGCCGGGGGCGCGAAGCCATTGGCCTCCAGCATGAAGCCGAGGAGGGCGATGCGGGGCGGGGCGGTCATGGGCAAGGCCTTCAGGCTGAGGGGGCGGCCGCCAGCAGATGCGCGAGCAGCCGGCCGAGGCGGGTGTGGGAGACGCTGGTGGCGGGCTGATCGGTGTCGACGCGATGGACGATCACCGCCTGCAGCGCCGGGATGACCAGCAGCACATGGCCGCGGGTGCCCAGCGCCGCATAGCTGCCCGCCGGCATCAGCGCATGCGGGAACAGGATGCCGGCGCGCTCGACCCACCACATGAAGCCATAGGCGCCATGGGTGCCGGCTTCCGAGATCGGCAGGACGCTTTGCTGCACCCAGGATTTCGGCACCACGCCGCGGCCGCCATCGAGGAAGAGCTGGCCGAAGCGGGCCAGGTCGCGCGCGGTCATGCGGAAAGGATAGGCAGGATGGGCGCTGTCGGGCAGGTCGACATACTCGCCGTCCTGCGCCGGGCGGAAATCCTGCATGCCGCAGGGGCCAGCGATGCGGGCGGCGAAGTCGGCGAAGATGTCAGCCCCGGTGACTTTCCGGAAGATGCTGCCGAGGGCGTTGAAGTCCCAGTTGTTGTAGCACCAGGTGGTGCCCGGGCCGGCGCTGTGGCGTGCCGGCTTGATGGCGATCATCCAGGGCGATTCATAGCCGCTGGGGTGATAGACGCCGGAGCGCGCGCAGAGCAGGTCCAGCACGGTCGCCAGCTTTTCCCGCGGCGTCAGGCCGAGCTTGTCGTCGATGCCGAGGCTGTCGAGCGTCGCTTCGAGGTCGATGCGCCCTTCGGCCTCGTGCATGCCGATCTGGGCGGAGAGAAAGCTCTTGCGGATGGAATGGACGTTGTAGCGGGCATCGACGGCGCCCTCGGCCAGCAGCACGCGGCCGCGGACGACCACCATCAGCGCTGCGGTATCGAGGGTCTTCGAGTCCTCCACCGCCCGGGCCAGCTGGCCGGCGTCCCAACCCGCATCGGCCGGGCTGTCCCAGCGGTCCCAGGTGCCGATGTCAGAAAGAATCATGCGCGCTTGACACCCCAGAAGATCGGGAAGGAGGCCGGCACCACGTCGACGATGTCGGTGCGGTAGGCGGTCGGGTTGAAGATTTGGCCGACCGGGATGAAGGGCACCTCCTCGAAGGCCAGCACCTGCATCTCGCCGGCGATGCGCTTCTGGTCGGCCAGGTTCGGCGCGTCCAGCCATTCGTCGCGCAGCGCCTCCAGCCGCGGGCTGGTGGGCCAGCCGAACCAGCCCTGCGGGCCATTGCCGCGCAGGGGGACGTGGCTGGAGGGGTCGGCGACGGTCAGGCCTTCATAGGTGGTGGTGAAGAGGCTCCAGCCGCCCTTTTCCGGCGGCTCCTTGCTGGTGCGGCGCTGCACCAGCGTGCCCCAGTCCATGCTGGCGAATTCGATGTTCAACCCGAGCTGCTTCAGCAGGTCGACGGTGACCTGGGCGAAGGCCGCCTGCACCGGATAGTCGGAGGGCGACATGACGACGACGCGCTCGCCCTTGTAGCCGCTGTCCTGCACCAGCCTGCGGCTTTGCGCCAGGTCGCGCGGGCCGGTCAGCGCCTGCATGCCGGCGTCGGTCGCCATCGGCAGGCCCGGGGTGAAGACGCCGCAGGGGATGTGGAACAGCTCCGGCTCGGCGCCGACGGCGGCGGCCATGTAGTCGGCCTGGTTGACCGCCGAGAGGACCGCGCGCAGGAGCTTCGGATTGTCGAAGGGCGGGTGGATGTGGTTGATGCCGAGCATGCCGATGACGCCGACCTTGTCGTGCACGGCGACGCGGACGTTGCGCATCTTGCGCATGCTGGCGAGAAGATCGTAGTCGGGGCGCTGGATCCAGTCGACCTCGCCATTCTGCAGCGCGCCCATGGCCGTCGCGCTATCCGGCATGACCAGCCATTCGACGCGGTCGAAATGCGCGACCTTGCCGCCGGCCATGAAGCTCGGCGCGCCCTCGCGCGGGCGATAGGCCGGGTTGCGGCGATAGACGGCGCGCGAGCCCGAGACCCATTCGTTCACCGGGAAGGTGAAGGGGCCGCTGCCGATATATTCGCGGATCTGCTGGAAGGGATCGGTCTTGGCGATGCGCTCCGGCATCATGAAGCAGCTGTCGGCGAGCGCGCGCGGGATCAGGCCATAGGGCTTGTTCAGGCGGATCTCGAAGCGGGTGTCGTCGATCGGCGTCATCGCCTCGGTCCGCGCCAGCAATGTCTGGCCCAGCGGGCGGCGGCGGGCCCAGCGTTGGATGCTGGCGATGCAGTCGGCCGGGCGCACCGTCTCGCCGTCGCTGAAGGCCAGGCCTTCGCGCAGGGTGAAGCGCCAGGTCAGGCGGTCGTCGGAGACCTCGTGGCCGGCCAGCATCTGCGGCTGCGGCTCGAATTGCGCATCCAGGCCGAAGAGCGTGTCCCAGATCATTGCGCCGTGGTTGCGGGCGATGGTCGTCGTGGTCCAGACCGGGTCTGGATTGGCCAGGTTGCCCTCGGGGACGAAGCGCAACACGCGCGCATTGCCCTGGGCGAGGGCAGGGGTCGCAAGGGTCAGGGCGGCACCGGCAGCCAGGACGCTGCGGCGGCTCAGGTCAGGCGGGGACATGGCTTCGCTCTCCTCGACTGCCCCGGATCATGCGCCGGCCTGGGGCGGCTGGCGAGAGGGCATGCGGCGGATGCTTGGCAATCCGCGCGCCACGAATTTGGCATTTGCCGCCACGTCCGCGCTGGGCGGAGACTGCGCGCGGCACGGCCTGACGACTCGCTGGGCCTCCGCAAAGATGAACGAAAATACAGGGAAGAACGTCATGAGGAAGTCCCAGGGGAAAAGCCTCTGGCTGGCCGCGACGGCGCTTGCGCTGGCCGCCAGCCTGCCCGTGGCGGCGGAGATCGCGGTCTCCGGCAACGACAACAAGCGCGCGCTGGTCGATGGCGTGAACACGGTGGTGCGCGACCCGAAGCCGGACACCATCGCGGTGATCGACCTGTCGGGCGGCGAGCCGCGCATCATCGGCCAGCTGGCGGTGCCGCATTCGGTGATCGGGCCGCCCAATTCCATCGCGGTCAGCCCGGATGAGCGGCTGGCGCTGGCGAGCTCGGCCGAGAAGATCGATCCGGCCGATCCGACCAAGACGGTGCCGGACAACCGGGTCTCGGTGATCGACCTTTCCTCCATGCCGCCGAAGCTGGTGGGCACGGTCGAGGTCGGCGCCGGGCCGTCGGGGGTCTCGATCAATCCGGCGGGGACGCTGGCGCTGGTGGCCAACCGCAACGGCGGCACGGTGTCGGTGCTGAAGATCGCCGGGCAGCAGGTCAGCGTGGTGGGGACGGTGACGATCGGGGCGGCGACGACCGGCGCCTCGCATGCGCAGTTCACGCCGGATGGGCGGCATGCGCTGGTGACGCGGGACAATGACAGCATCGTCTCGGTGCTGCGGGTCGATGGCGAGACGGTGACGAAGCTGGAGCGCGACCTGACCGCGGGGGTGCGGCCCTATTCGGCCGCGGTGTCGCCGGCGGGTTGGGCGGTGGTCGGCAATGTGGGCCGCAGCGTCAACAACACCGGCGACCAGGACACGGTCAGCCTGATCGACCTGTCGCGCGAGCCGTTCCGCACCATCGACACGGTGACGGTGGGCCCGACGCCCGAAGGGGTGATGGCCAGTCCCGACGGCGTCCATGCGGTGGCCGTGGTGCATAACGGCTCCGGCCGGGCGCCGGCCGATCCGCTGCGCGGCCGCTCGATGGTGAAGCTGCTGAAGGTGGAGAACGGCCGGCTGACGGTGGTGGCCGAGGCGCCGGCCGGCGACTGGGTGCAGGGCATGGCCTTTTCCCGCGACGGCAAGACGCTGCTGATCGGCAACATGGCCGACAAGCAGGTGGCTATCTACCGCATCGACGGCGATCGCCTTGAGGCCACCGGCCGGAGCTTGCCGGTCGATGGCGGTCCGGCCGCCCTCGGAACGGTACCGGTTTCGCTACGTTAGTGGATAAAAAGAAGATGGGGGTCTGGGGGAATTCATTCCCCCAGCCTTCTCTGTGAATTTATACGTCAGCGTCACTGTCTTTTCGGACGTCCGCATTTGACGCCTGTAGAAAGTTCAATATAACGCGGCGACGTCTGAAATCACGGAAACGCCGCCATGTCGCATCCCATTCTCTCCCGTCGCCTGCTGCTTGCCGGGATGGGCATGGCGGGGATGAGCGTCGCGCCGGCGCGGGCCCAGTCGACGCCCCGGCGCGGCGGCACGCTGACCGCCATCGTGCAGCCGGAGCCGCCGACGCTGGTCTCGGCGCTGAATGCGGGCGCGCCGACGGGCGTGGTGTCGACCAATATCTTCGACGGCCTGTTTTCCTACGACTGGGACATGGGCCTGAAGCCCGCCCTGGCGACGCGCTGGGAGGTGGCCACCGACGGTCTGGCGATCACCTTCCACCTGCGGCCGAATGTCCGCTGGCATGACGGCCAGGCCTTCACCGCCGAGGACGTGAAGTTCTCGCTGGAGGAGGTCTGGCGGAAGATCCATCCGCGCGGCCGGGCGACCTTTGCCAATGTCGAGGCGGTGGAGACGCCGGATCCGCTGACCGTGGTGCTGCGGCTGAAGCAGCCCTCGCCGGTGATCCTGGGCGCTCTGAACGCCTATGAATCGCAGATCCTGCCGAAGCATCTCTATGCCGGCAGCGACGCGCTGGCCAATCCGCTGAACCTGAAGCCGATCGGCACCGGCCCGTTCCGCTTCAAGGAATGGGTGCGCGGCGAGCATATCATCCTGGAGCGGAACCCGGATTACTGGGACGAGGGCAAGCCCTATCTCGACCGGATCGTCTTCCGCGTCGTCCCCGACGCGACGGCCCGCGCCGCGCTGCTGGAGACCGGCCAGGCGCAGTATGCCCCCTATAGCCCGGTGCCGCTGACCGACGTGGCGCGGCTGCGGGCGCTGCCGGGCATCGCCATCGAGACGCGGGGCTATGAGTGGATCTCGCCCTGGCTGTTCCTGGAGTTCAACCTGCGCAAGCCGGAGCTCGGCGACGTGCGGGTGCGGCGCGCCATCGCCCATGCGATCAACCGCGACGTCATCGCCAAGACGGTGTGGCACGGCTTCGGCAAGGCGGCGGTGTCGACCATCCCGTCGACGGTCACGCGCTTCCACAACGCCAATGTGCCGCAATACCCCTTCGACGTGCGGAAGGCCGAGGCGCTGCTGGACGAGGCCGGGCACAAGCGCGGCGCCGACGGCATGCGCTTCGCCATCAGCCACGACTTTTTGCCGTATGGCGACGACTATCGCCGCACCGGCGAATATGTGCGGCAGGCGCTGCGGCGGGTCGGCATCGACCTGACGCTGCGCAGCCAGGACACGCCGAGCTACCTGCGCCGGGTCTTCGGCGAATACGAGTTCGACATGTCGAGCTCCTGGGCCTCGTCCTTCTCCGACCCGCAGATCGGCGTGCAGCGCTTCTACTGGTCGAAGACGATCAACAAGGGCACGCCCTGGACCAATGCCTCGGGCTATGCCAGCCCGGCGATGGACCAGGTGATCGAGGCGGCGCAGCGCAGCGCCGACCCGGCCGAGCGGACCCGGCTGTTCAACGAGATGCAGCGGCTGGCGGCCGAGGACCTGCCCTGCCTGCCGCTGATCGAGCTGAACTTCTTCACCGTGCATTCGAAGAAGCTGCATGACGTGGCGATGGGGCCGGATGCGGTCTATGCCTCGCTGAAGCACGCCTGGCTGGAAGGCTGATCCTTCCATGGCAGTGCTGCGGCAGGCGGGGAAGCGCCTGGTCCAGGCGGTGCCGGTGCTGTTCGGCGTGGTCGCGGTGAACTTCCTGCTGATGCAGGCGGCGCCCGGGGATCTCGCCGACGTGCTGGCCGGCGAGCAGGGGGCGGCGACGCCCGAGATGATGGCGGAGTTGCGCGCGCGCTTCGGGCTGGACCAGCCGGTCTGGGTGCAGTTCGCGCATTACCTCGGCAATCTGCTGACCGGCGACTTCGGCTATTCGCACCGGCTGGGGCTGCCGGTGCTGACCCTCATCCTCGAGCGGCTGCCGGCGACCCTGCTGCTGATGCTGCCGGCGGTCTTCCTGGCGGCAGGCTCAGGGATGGTCCTGGGCGGCTGGGCGGCTCGCCGGGCCGGCACCTGGCTCGACGGCCTCATTTCAGTCGGCGTGCTCATTGCTTACGCTACCCCGTTGTTCTGGGCGGGGTTGATGGCCATCGTCGTCTTCGCGGTGCAGCTGCAATGGCTGCCGGTGGGGGGGATGCGCGATCCTTCGGCGGCCTATACCGGGCTGGCCATGGCGGGCGACGTCGCGCGGCACATGGTGCTGCCGGTCTGCAGCCTGGCGCTGTTCTATGCCGCGCTCTATGCGCGGCTGATGCGGGCCTCGATGCTCTCGGCGCTGCAGCAGGACTATATCCGCACCGCCCGGGCCAAGGGGCTGTCGCCCTTCCAGGTCGAGGCTGTGCATGCCGGGCGCAACGCCCTGCTGCCGGTGCTGACCATGGTGGGCCTGCAGGCCGGCAGCCTGATCGGCGGCGCCGTGCTGGTGGAGACGGTGTTCAGCTGGCCCGGCCTCGGGCGGCTGGCCTTCGATGCCATCCTGCGGCGCGACCTGAACCTGCTGCTGGGCATCGTGCTGGTCAGCTCGATGACCGTCATCCTGGTGAATTTCGTGGTCGACCTGCTCTATGGCCTGGCCGATCCGCGGGTGCGCGCGGCATGAGGCGCGTCGCTCGCCTGCTGCTGCGGCCGCGCGCGCTGGTCGGGCTGCTGCTGGTGGTCGGCCTCGGCGCCATGGCGCTGGGGGCGCCCTGGATCTTCCCGGACGACCCGATGGACATGGTCGGCAGCCCCAGCATGTGGCCGGGCCAGGAGGAAGGCTTCTGGCTGGGCACCGACCTGATGGGCCGCGACATCGCCGCCGGCGTCTTCCACGGCGCCCGGGTTTCTCTTCTCGTCGGGCTGAGCGCCGCCGGCATCGCCCTGTTGCTGGGCACGGCGGTCGGCGCCATGGCCGGCTTCTGGGGCGGTGCGGCGGATTCCGTGCTGATGCGCTTCACCGAAGTCTTCCAGACCATGCCGCCCTTCCTGTTCACCATCGCGGTGGTGGCGGTGCTGGGGCCTTCGATCGGCAATGTCATCTTCGCCATCGGCATCACCTCCTGGCCCGCCGTCGCCCGGCTGGCGCGCGGCGAGGTCATGGCGGTGCGGCGGCGCGACTTCGTCGATGCGGCGATCTGCTGCGGCACGCCGGCCTCGGGGCTGCTGCTGCGGCATGTGCTGCCCAACGCGCTGTCGCCGATCATCGTCACCGCCTCGGTGCTGATGGCCACCGCCATGCTGACCGAGGCCGGGCTGTCCTTCCTCGGCCTCTCGGACCCGAACCTGGTCTCCTGGGGATCGATGATCGGCGGCGGGCGCGAGGCGCTGCGCACCCATTGGTACATGGCCGCCATCCCCGGCGTCGCCCTGGCCCTGGCGGTGCTCGGGCTGAACCTGCTGGGCGACGTGCTGGACGACGTCATGGACCCGCGCAGGGGAGCATAGAAAGAAGCCGGGCCGGCGATGGGGGTCGCCGGCCCGGGGCCTTGCCGATCCTTGCTCCGGGTGGAGCGGGATCAGCGCAGATGGGCGGCCAGGTGCTTGTTCATCTCGAACATGGTCACCTTGTCCTTGCCGAAGATCGGCCGCAGCTTGTCGTCGGCGATGATCTCCCGCTTGTTCTCGGGGTTCTGCAGCTCGTTCGACTTGATGTATTCCCACATCTTGCTGACCACCTCGCCGCGCGAGAGGGTGCCGGCGCCGACCACGGCGGCGAGCTCGGCGCTGGGCTTCAGCGGCGTCTGCAGCGCATTGGGCTTGGCCTTGCCGTCGGTCTTGCCATCGGCCTTGGCGGCACTCTTGGCCGGGGCCTTCTCGGCGGTCTTGCCGTCGGCTTTCTTGGCAGCAGCCTTGGCCGGCTCGGCCTTGGCGGCGGATTTCGCGGGCATGCTCTGCTCCCCTCGGCGGCGGGGGACCGGCCCTCCGGTCCCTGCTCGCCACCCGCAGCAGCAGCGCTTCGCGGCGGCGAAAGTTTCCCGCCGGCCTGCCCCATAACCGCAATGCCGCAGCAGGCCCGGATTTTCCCGGGCGCCAAGTAAAATTTTTCTGTCGTCCTGGCGGCAAGTCACGATTGTTGACGAATCTTGAAACCGTTCGCCAAACCAAAACAACCATCAATAAAATTCCCGACGCCAGGGAATAATTCCGCAGACACAGCTGGAAGGCGCCGATTTGCAATGCTTGGCGCCCTGAGGTTATAGTGTGGACGGAGTTTAATCTGCCCCGGCGGCCAACCGGCCGGGGGTGGAGGCAGCTGCCGTTGCCGGCGCAAGGTTCCGCAGCCCCCTGACATGGGGCTGGGCCTGGCGCGCCGGCGGCGCGAAGATGACGATCCTGCCGTCGGCGCGGCCCCCGCCGCCGCCATCCTGGGCACCCTCGGGCGCCCGGGTCCGGAGAAGGAGGTCAGTTTGGAGAAGCCTATGGCCATTGCCGACCTGTTTCCCGCCGCCGAGGGCATCCTCACCCTGACGGTGGCCAACAAGACCGACCTGATCGAGCAGCTGGCCGACCGCGCCGCCGCCCGTCTTGGCCGGCCGCGGGAAGAAATCCTCGAGGCGCTGCAGGCGCGCGAGCGGCTGGGCTCGACCGCGCTCGGCCGCGGCGTCGCCATGCCGCATACCCGGATCGAGGGGCTGACCCAGCCGCTGGCGATCCTGGCCCGGCTGACCCGCGGCATCGAGTTCGACGCCCGCGACGGCGAGCCGGTCGACCTGGTCTTCATGGTGCTCTGGCCCGAGGACGCCTCGGAGGGCTTCCTCCCGGCGCTGTCCAACATCTGCAAGGTGCTGCGCGACAACCAGCTGCCGCGGCAGCTG
>NZ_MLCO01000137.1 GCF_001982615.1 Teichococcus deserti
CGGCATCGACGGCGGCCTCGGCACCAGGCTCCACAGCCGCCGGCAGGGGGATCGGAGGGTCGATGGCGGCCGGGTCGGCGAAGCCCGCGACCAGCGCGTCCCAGCCGGCGCGGTCGGTGTCGTCCGTCGCATAGACCTTGTGCACCGCCGAACCGTCGGCGGCGAAGATCTGCAGCGAAGGCCGCTCGCCGCCCAGCGCATAGGCATGCGCCCAGCCGCGCGGGAACAGCCGCAGGTCGATGTCGGGGCCGAGCACCAGCAGCGCATGGCCGGTCGCCTCGACCCTCTCGTAGGTTCCCTTGCGCTCATGCACGGCCAGGTCGTTGCGGGTCAGCGCCATGACGCGGCCGAGCGGCGTCAGCCCGCGCAGCAGGTCGAGCCAGTCGGGGCGCAGCCGGGTCACCGGGCCCAGCGCACCGGCGGCCAGCAGCGCCGCCTCGGTGGCGCCGAGCGCGGCCGCGGCGTCGCGGGCGCGCAGCCGGCTGCCGGCGGCCACCCGGGCGCGATGGGCCTCGGCCAGCAGCGCCAGGCTGGCGGGGGGAACGGCCGAGGAACGGGCGGGGAGGATCGGGTCGGACATCAGGCGGCGGCCTTCGCAGAGATCAGGAGGAACTGGTCACGGGGCTTGTTAATGAGAGTCATTATCAATATCATCCCACCACTGGGCCGCCGTCGCGGGTCGGTTCGGATTATTGTCGATGACTGAAGTTTATACTTGTGGTCTTCTGACGATGCCGCAGTGATCGAAAGCATCTCAGCGATGTTAGGGTATCCGCCGGGATCACAAAAGAAGGCAGTTTCGCGTGACCAAGTATTCTCCAGGGAACCACCTCGCCCCCGCGGCGGCGGCGCTGCAGACCAGCCTGGACGGCTGCCCGGGGCGCGGCGCGCCGAAACCGGAGCCCGCGCCCAGGCCGGCCGCCCTGCGCGGCTGCCCGATCCGCGAGACGCTGGAGCATCTGGGCAGCAAGTGGACGGTGCTGGTGGTGATCGCGCTCAGCCGGCAGACCCGCCGCTTCAGCGAGCTGCGGCGCGACATCCCGGACATCTCCCAGCGCATGCTGACCCAGACCCTGCGCGACCTGGAGCGCGTCGGCCTGGTCGAACGCGAGCTGCATGCCGCGGTGCCGCCGCGGGTCGACTACCGGCTGTCGCCGATGGGCATGTCGCTGCTGCCCCCGCTGCTGGGGATCATCGACTGGGCGACGCAGAATGGCGGCGCCATGCACGGCGCCCGGCAGCGCTATGACGCCGCCGCCGAGGCGGGCTGATCCCGGGCAGGCTTTCACGGCCGGGCTGGTCTATGCTGCGGCCCCCGCCATCGCCGGAAGGCCGCGCGCCATGACCAGCACCATCCCGGACCTCGCCGAGCACCTGCTCGGCCTCGACGCCACCTCGCCGCTCGGCCAGCTGCGCCGGCAACGGGCCGAGATCCTCGGCCATGAGGAAGGCACCTACCGCGCCCTGGTCCTGCCCGAGGATCCCGGCGGCGTCAGCCTGGCCGAGCGCGCGGCGCTCGCGCTGCGCGGCGCCCTGATCGAGCGCGAGCTGCCGCTGGCCGCGCATTACCGCGCCCTGCTGGCCGCCACCGGCGAGGCGGCCGTCATCGCCACCGCGGAGATCTTCCCCGCCCCCGCGGGCGAGGACCGCCTGGCCGTGCTGTTCCGCTATGCCGACATGGTGGCCGAGCGCCCGGCCGATTGCGGCCAGGCCGATATCGACCGGCTGACCGGCTTCGGCCTGACGCCGCAGGACATTGTCGCGGTGACCCAGCTGGTCGCCTTCATCCCCTACCAGACCCGGCTGCTGGCGGGGCTGCGCCAGCTGCAGCAGGAGCCCGCCGCATGACCCGCTTCACCCTGGAGGAGGTCGGCTGGGAGCCCCGCCTGCCGCCGGTCGAGACCGCCTCGGCGACGCCCGCGCAGCTGGCTGCGCTCGAGGCCTGCCCGCCGGCCCAGCGCCACTCGGTCTATTTCCGCACCCTGGTGCACGACCCGGCCTCGCTGGGCGAGCGCGGCGCCCTCTTCACCAAGGTGATGTACGCGCCGAGAGGCCTGCCGCGGGCCGAGCGCGAGCTTGCCACCGCCGTGGTCTCGATCGTCAATGGCTGCGTCTACTGCGCCTCGGTGCATGCCCGCCGCTATGTCGAGCTCAGCAGGCAGGAGGCGGTGATGCGCGCCCTGCTGGAGCACGGCATCGAGGTGCAGGGGCTGGAGCCGCGGCAGCAGGCCATCGTCGCCTATGCCGCCAGCCTGACCCGCAACCCGGCCGCGGCCACTGCGGCAGAGCTGGCGCCGCTGCGCAAGGCTGGCCTCTCCGACCTCGAGATCCTCGACCTGATCCATGCGGTGGCCATGTTCGCCAATGCCAACCGGCTGATGCAGGCGCTGGGCCGCTCGCTGCCGCCGGACGGCGGGGAAGGCTCCGCCCCTGCTTGAAAAAGTCATGAAATCGGGCCCATCGAGGGGAATCGCGGCGCCCGGTGGCTGACAGCGGCCGGCCAGCTGTGCTTCATGACCGCCGAAGCGCCCGGCCTGTCGCGACCGCGGCGCGGACGGGCGCCTGCCAAACGGGAGTACCCATAGCCATGTTCACGCTCGAGATCGGCGGCCGGCCGATTGCCGTCATCGACACCGACGAGGAGGATGCGCGCGAGCTGGTCGACAGCGCCCCCTTCCGCGACGACCTGAAGCGCCTGCTGAGCGAGGACAAGCCGATTTGGGACGGCCAGGCCGCCCTGACCGTGCGCGCCGCGACCGAGGAGGAGATCGCCGAGTTCGAGGCCAGCGACGAAGGCGAGGAAGACGACTTCGCCGATGCGGCCGACGAGGAGGAGGATGAAGACGAGGATGAGGACGACGACGCCGCCGTGGTCCTGTTCCTGATCCCGATCACCGATCCGGATGACGACAGCGAGGAGGACGAGGAGGCCTGAGGGCCGCCTCGACCGACCGGAGCCCGGGGGCCACCGCCCGCCGGGCTCTTTTTTTGCCTGGGGCTGGGCCTATGCTGGCCCTCCCACCCCAGGGAGGCCGCCCATGCCGTCGATGACGCAGCGCCCGATCGCCCGCCAGCGCCTTTCCCGTCCCCGCCTGACCGAGGCCGGCTTCGGCCTGGCGCTGACCGTCGTCGCCGGTGCCATCAATGCCGGCGGGCTGCTGCTGGTCGGCCAATACACCTCCCACATGACCGGCACCGTCTCGGCGCTGGCCGACCACCTGGCGCTGGGCGCCTGGGCCGCGGTGCTGGCGGGGCTGGCCGCCCTGCTGCCCTTCCTGGCCGGCGCCGCGACCTCGGCCATGCTGGTCAATTGGGCCCGCCGCCACGCCCATCGCCGCAGCCATGCCTTGCCGATGCGGCTGGAAGCCGGGCTGATGCTGGGCTTCGGCCTGCTCGGCGCCCTGTGGCAGGACAGCCCCCTGGTGATCGTCCCCGCCGTGCCCCTGCTGTGCTTCCTGATGGGGCTGCAGAACGCCACCATCACCAAGATCTCCGGCGCCCGCATCCGCACCACCCATGTGACCGGCATCGCCACCGATATCGGCATCGAGCTGGGCAAGCTGATCTACTGGAACCGCGGCGCCGACCCGCGCTTCGTCCGCGCCGACCGGGGGAAGCTGCGGCTGCTCGCGGTGCTGCTGGGCGGGTTCTTCGTGGGCGGAGTCGCCGGGGCGCTGGGCTTCGGACGGCTGGGGTTTGTGTGCTGCCTTCCTCTCGCGGGAGTGGTGCTGGCTTTGGGAGAAGCCGAAATCCAGTAAGCCTTGGGCAGGCTGGGGGAATGAATTCCCCCAAACCCCCATCTTTTTTCTGATCACTGGCCGTTTGATGACCAGCCCTTCAACGAAGCCGATGCAAGGGCATCACGGCGGGACGCCATGATATAAAACGGCGTTCGGTCAAAGGTCGCGCTGCCGATTGGCCGTTTCACGTACTGTCCACACGTGGACATGGCAATTTGACAGAAAAAAGAAGGGGTCCAGGGGAATTCATTCCCCTGGCCTGCCTCTGTCTTCTCTTCAGGAATACTTGCTAGCTGGAACAGGCACCCCGAGATGCTCGCGCAGCGTGGTGCCCTCGTATTCCTTCCGGAAGATCCCCCGCCGCTGGAGCTCCGGGATCACGGATGCGGAGAAGTCCTCGAGCCCGATGGGCAGCGCCGGCGGGCAGATGTTGAAGCCGTCGGCGGCCTCGGCTTCCATCCAGGCCTGCATCTCGTCGGCGATCTGCGTCGCGGTGCCGATCAGGATGCGGGAGCCGAAGCCGGCAGCGATCGTCGTGTACAGGCCGCGGATGGTCAGGTTGTCGCGGCGGGCCAGCTTCAGCAGGTTCTGCGCGATGCTGCGGACACGGGGGTCGTTGGGCTCCGGAACCGGGCCATCCAGCGGATAGGCGGAGAGGTCGCCCATCTGGGCGTAGAGGTAGGAGAGACCCAGCTCCGGGGCGACCAGGGCGTTGAGCAGGTCGTATTTCTCCCGCGCCTCGGCCTCGGTCGCGCTGATGAAGGGGGTGATGCCGGGCATGATCTTGATGCCGTCGGGGCTGCGGCCGGCTTTCGCGGTGCGCTGCTTGAGGTCGGCGTAGTAGCTGCGGCCGGTCTCCAGCTCGTGGGGAACGGCATAGACCACCTCGGCGCTGGTGGCGGCGATCTCCATGCCCGCCTCGGAGGCGCCGGCCTGCACCAGGATCGGGCGGGTCTGCGGGCTGCGGGCGACGCTGAGCGGGCCCTTGACCTTGAAGTGCTTGCCCTGGTGGTTGAGGACATGGAGCTTGTCGGCGTCGAAGAAGATGCCGGATTCCTTGTCGCGCACGGCGAAGGCGTCGGCGTCCCAGCTGTCCCAGAGGCCCTTGACCACCTCGACGAACTCGCCGGCGCGCTCGTAGCGGGTGCCGTAGTCGAGATGGGCGTCGCGGTTGAAGTTCTGCGCCTCGGCGTCGGACCAGCTGGTGACGATGTTCCAGCCGGCGCGGCCGCCGCTGATCTTGTCGAGCGAGGCGTATTTCCGCGCGATGTGGAAGGGCTCGTTGTAGGTGGTCGAGGCGGTGGCCACCAGGCCGATGCGGCTGGTCATGGGGGCGAGCGCCGAGAGCAGCGTCAGCGGCTCCAGCTCCGCGGTCTGGGCGGAGCGGCAGAGCGAGCCCGGCGGCTCGTCCTTGGCGCGGATGCCGATGCCGTCGGCCAGGAACACCATGTCGAACTTGGCGGCCTCGGCCAGCTGCGCCACGCGCAGGAAGTGGCGGAAGTCGGAGGCGCCGCCGGGATCGACCTGCGGGTGCCGCCAGGCCGCGGCGTGGTAGCCGAGATAGCGCATCGACAGGCCGAGGCTCATCTGTCGGGTCATGGCGGGCATCTCCTCAGGCGGGCAGGTCGTGCAGCGTGCCGATCAGGGCGCGCGTGTAGTCGTGGGTGGGGTTCTCGAAGATCTGCTCGGTGGGGCCGAGCTCCAGCAGCTTGCCGAAATGCATGACCGCGATGCGGTGGCAGAGGAAGCGCGCCACATGCAGGTCGTGGGTGATGAAGACCATGGCCAGGTTGCGCTCGGCCTGCAGGCGGCGCAGCAGGTTCAGGATCTGCGCGCGCACCGAGACGTCGAGCTTGGAGACCGCCTCGTCGGCGACGATCAGCTGCGGCTCCAGCGCCAGGGACCTTCCGATGGCGGCGCGCTGCAGCTGGCCGCCGGACATCTGATGCGGGTAGCGGGGCGCGAAATCGGCCGGCAGCCCGACCTCGGCCAGGATGGCGGCGATGCGGGCGGGCAGCTCGGCCTTGCTGCAGAGGCCGTGCAGCAGCAGCGGCGTCGCGATGGCGGTGTGGATGGTCTGCCGCGGATTGAAGGAGGATAGCGGGTCCTGGAAGACCATCTGCATGGCGCGGCGATGCGGGCGCAGCGCCGCCTCGTCGAGATGCGTGATGTCCTTGCCCTGCAGCAGGATCTTTCCGGCCGCGGGCTCGTAGAGCCGCAGCAGCGTCTTGCCGAGCGTGGTCTTGCCGCTGCCGGATTCACCGACGAGGCCGAGGATCTCGCCGGGGGCAACGGACAGGCTGACGCCGTCCACCGCCTTCAGCACGCCGCCCGGGCGGTTGCGGTCGGGGAACTGGACGCCGAGGTCCTGCAGGTCGAGCAGCGCGTCAGGCATCGAGCAGGCACCGCATCTGGCGACCGGGGGCGATGTCGCGCAACGGCTGCGGCGCCTCACAGCCGGGGCGCGCCTGGGCACAGCGCGGGCGGAAGACACAGCCCGAAGGCCGCTGGCCAGGACCCGGCAGGTGGCCGGGAATTTCGGCCAGCTGGTCGGCGCGGGCGGCGAGCGCGCGGGCGGTCGCGATCAGGCCCCGCGTATAGGGGTGGCGGGGCGCGGCCAGCATTTCCGCGGCCGGGCCCTGCTCGACGATCTCGCCGGCATACATGACGGCGATGCGGTCGCTGATCTGGCCAGCGATACCGATGTCATGGGTGATGAAGACGAAGGCGGCCGACAGCCGCTTCCGCAGGTCGCGGAAGAGGGAAAGAATCTGCTGCTCGACGATGTTGTCGAGGTTGGTGGTGGGCTCGTCGGCGACGATCAGCCCGGGCTCGAGGGCCACCACCATGGCGATCAGCGCCCGCTGCAGCATGCCGCCCGACAGCTGGTGCGGATAGCGGTCCAGCACCGCGGCCGGGTTGGGGATGCCGACACTGTCCAGCAGCTGCTCGGCCTCGGGCTTCCAGGCGCCGCGCAGGCCCCGGCGTTCCAGCGCGGTGCGCAGGTGCCAGCCGATGCTCTTGGCCGGGTTGAAGGAGCCGACCGGGTCCTGGAAGACCATGGCCATCTCGCGCCCGCGCCAGGGACGGAAGTCGCGATCTGACAGCGAGGTCAGGTCGCGGTCGCGCCAGACCAGGGCATCGGCCTCCGCGCGCAGCCCCTCGGGCAGCAGGCGCAGCAGGGCCAGGCTGGTGATGGTCTTGCCGGAGCCGCTTTCGCCGATGATGCCCAGCGTCTCGCCCTGGCGCAGCTCCAGGTCGACCTCGCGCACCACTTCCAGCGGGCCGGCATGGATGCGCAGGTTGCGCACCTCGAGAAGGCGTTTGGGCATCGGGCTCATGGGCCGGCGGCCTTGCGCAGGCGGGGGTCGGTCAGGTCGCGCAGACCGTCGCCCAGCAGGTTGAGGCCGAGCAGCGCCACCGAGACGACGACGCCGGTCAGCGTCAGCACCCAGGGGGCGCGCTGAAAATACTCGCGCCCATCGGCCAGGATGACGCCGAGGGAGGGCGTCGGCGGCTGCACGCCCAGGCCCAGGAAGGACAGCCCCGCCTCCATGACGATGCCGAAGGCGATGCCGACGCTGGCCTGCACCAGCAGGGTCGAGAAGATGTTGGGCAGGATCTCGAAGACCAGGATGCGGGCCGGGCGCTGGCCCATCAGCCGGGCGGCCTGGACGAAGGGCTCGTGCATCATGGTGCGCGTCAGGTTGCGGGCTAGGCGGGCGAAGATCGGCAGATAGGCCAACGCGATGGCGATCATCACGTTGTGCATGCCGAAGCCGAGCACCACCATCATGAACAGCGCGAGGACGAAGCTCGGGAAAGCGAAGAGCAGGTCGCAGAAGGCCATCAGCAGCGCCTCCTGGTTGCCGCCGCGCCAGGCGGCATGCATGCCCAGCGTGGTGCCGATGGCCGCCCCCGACAGCACGCCGACCGCGCTGATCAGGAAGGAAATCTGGCCGCCGCTGAGCACGCGGGACAGCACGTCGCGGCCGAAGGAATCCGTCCCCAGCCAATGCGTGCCGTCGGGCGGCGTCAGCACGTTGATGAAGTCCATCTCGGTCGCGGAAAACGGCGTGATCCAGGGCCCGACCAGGATGCCGAACAGCACGACCAGCGTGATCAGCAGCCCGAGCGACAGGGTGCGGGCGCCGGCCAGCAGGCGGAGCATCCGGCGCATCAGGCGCGCGCCTTGGGGTCGAGGCGCGTGCAGAGCAGGTCCACGGCCAGGTTGGTCATCAGCACGATCACCAGGAAGGTCAGGGCGCAAGCCTGGATCACCGGATAGTCGCGGCCGAAGGCGCCATCGACCATCAGCGAGCCCAGGCCGGGGATGCCGAAGACCCGCTCGATCACCACCACGCCGCCCAGCAGGTAGCGCACCTGCAGGCCGATGATGGTGACATAGGGGATCAGCGCGTTGCGCAGGATGGTGTGGACGAAGACGAATTTTCCGGAATGCCCGATGGAGCGCGCCACCTGGACGTAAGGGCGGTGCATGACGTCGAGCAGGGCCGCGCGCAGGACACGAGCGAAGACGGCCGCCATGGGGGCGGCGATCGCCAGCGCTGGCAGGAAGCCGGAGAGCAGCGCGCCCGTGAAGGAGTCGACCGGCGAGACGAAGCCATAGGATGGAAAAATCGGAAAATTCAGCGCCAGGAAAAAGACAAGAACATAGCCCAGCCAGAAATCCGGCATGGAGACGCCCAGCACCGCCAGCGAGGTCAGCGCCGTGTCGGCCGCCTTGCCGCGCTGCAGCGCGGCGATGGTGCCGGCGACCAGCGAGATCGCCGCCGCCAGCAGCAGCGCATAGAGGCCTATGAAGGCGGTCACCGGCAGGCGGTTGGCGATCAGGCTGCCCACCGGCACGCCGCCGGCCAGGGTCAGCGAGCGGCCGAAATCACCGGTCAGCGCGCCGCTGATCCACGCCCAGAACTGCTGCCACAGCGGCAGGTCCAGCCCGTGGTCGCGGCGGAAGGCGGCGACCAGCTCGGGCCGCGCATTCTCGCCCAGCGCCGACAGCGCCGGGTCGCCCGGCGCCGCCTTCATTGCCAGGAAGACCAGCAGCGCGCCGGTCACCAGGGTCAGCAGCAGGATGCCGGCGCGGCGGAGGCCCCGGCGCAGAGTGGTCGAGCCCAAAGCCTGCTTACCCCAGCGACATCGACGCGAACTGGTCGCCGAAATTGGAATAGGGCAGCTGGGTGAAGCCGCTGGCATTGCCGGCCAGCAGGTTGTGGATGTTGGAGCAGAACAGCGGGATCACCGGCATGTCGTCGATCCACAGCGCCTCGCTCTGGCGATAGAGCGTGCCGCGTTTGGCCGGGTCCAGCTCCTGCCGCGCCTGCACCAGCAGGGCGTCGAGCTTCGGGTTGCTGTAGCCGGCGAAGTTGCGCCAGCCCTCGCTGTGCAGCAGGTCGTAGGAATATTCGTCCGGGTCGATCATGCCGAGCCAGCCCCAGGTGCCGGCCTGGTAGTCGCCGGCGCGGATGCGGGCGAAGACGGTGTTGGCCTCGGTGACCTCGACATTCAGCTGGGTGCCGAGCACCTGGTTGACCTGGGCCAAGACCACCTCGGCCGTGCGCTTCCACCAGCCCGAGCCCCAGGTCAGGATGGTGCCCTTGGTGCCGGGGCCGTATTTCGACTTGGCCAGCTCTTCCTTCGCCCGGGCGGCGTTGAAGGTCGAGAGCGGCTTCGGCGCCGGGTCATAGGCCGCGGTCAGCGAGGGCGGGATCAGGCCGGGGGTGGCGACGCCCTCGCCGAACAGCACCACGCGCACCAGCACGTCGCGGTTGATCGCCAGCGACACAGCGCGGCGGAAATGGACGTCGTCGAAAGGCGGCTTGCGGTTGTTCAACGACAGGAAGCGGGTGTTGAGGCCCGGCTGCTTCATCACCTTGATGTCGGTGCGCTTCTCCAGCGCCGGGATATCGGCGAAGGGCGCGGTGGAGGTGATGTCCACCTGCTTGCCGAGCAGCGCGGTGACGCCGCTGGTCTCTTCCGCGATCAGCGGGATTTCCACCTCGGGGATGCGGGGGGCGCCGCCGAAATAGTCGGCAAACGCAGAAAGCTTCAGCGCCTGGTTCGGCTCCCAGGACCGCAGGCGATAGGCGCCGGTGCCGATCGGCTTGCGGCCGAAGCCCGCGGGATCGGCCATGAAGGCCTTACGCGGCAGGATCTGGGTGCCGGTGCGGGCGTTCGACAGGAAGGTCAGCAACGGGGCAAACGGCGCCGAAGTCCGCAGCCGCACCGTCTGCGCGTCTGGAAGATCAATCTGGCTAATAGCAGAAACCTTGCTGCGGTTGGGCGACTTGGTCGCCTCGTCCAGCAGCCGCTCCAGGGTGAACTTGACGTCGTCCGAGGTGAGGACGCTGCCGTCATGGAACTTGACGCCCTGGCGGAGCTTGAACTCGATCTGGCCGTCGCCGGCGACGGTGACGCTCTCGGCCAGATCGGGCACCGGGCGCATCTGCGCGTCCAGCTTCAGCAGCCCGTTATAGAGGCTCCAGATCACGTAGTATTCCGGGATCAGCGCGGCGACCGCAGGGTCCAGCGTGTTGATCACGTTGTAGCCGGAGATGGCGGCGCGCAGCGTGGTCGGCGCGGCGAGCGCGGGGCCCCGCGGCCAGCCCAGGGCGGCGGCGGAGGCAAGGCCCGCCCCGGCGCCCATCAGGGCGCGGCGGGACAAGGCGGCGCGCGGCGATTGCTCGGTCATCGGAAGCCCCCAGGTCGTGCGGGCGATTGTTGCCCGTCAGGATTTCAGTATACGTCCGAATTTGGCCTTGCCTGCAAGCACCCTTGTGGAGCGAATTTCTCCTAGGCAGACGGGGGGTGCCTGTGCTTTGCCATCTCCTGCCTTGAATTTCGGCATACCGGAAACCGGATTGGCATGAACGACCTGCCCACCCTGCCAAGCCTCGCCACGGCCGAGAGCGGCACCGCCCATCTGAGCGAGGAGCTGCATGCCCGGCTGAAGGCCGAGATCGTCTCGCTGCGCTGGCCGCCCGGCACCCAGCTGCAGGAGGTGACGCTGGGCCAGCGCTTCGGGGTCAGCCGCACGCCGGTGCGCGAGGTGCTGCAGCGCCTGCTGCGCGACGGGCTGGTCGAGCGCTTCGGCCGCTTCTGGCGCGTCATCCGCATGACCGAGGAGGAGGTGCAGGAATTCTGCGAGCTGCGCGAGGCGCTGGAATGCATGGCGGTCAGCCTGGCGCTGCCGCGCGACCCCGATTGCCCGGCCGATCTGGAACGGCTGATCGCGACGCAGCGGGCGGCGCTGGCGGAGGGCGACCTCGACGCCTTCAACACGCTGGATGGCGAGTTCCACCTGCGCATCGCGCAAGGGGCGCGCAACACCGCGCTGCTGCGCCAGGTCGAGACCATGCACGACAAGGCCTGCCTGGTGCGCGGCATGGAAGGCCACCGGCCGCACTGGCCGGAGCGCGTGCTGGCCGAGCATGGCCGCATCCTGAACGCGCTGCAGCGCGGCGACGCCACCATCGCCATGGCCGAGATGCGCTATCACATCCGCAGCGTGGTGGCGCTGCGCCCGCCGCGCCCTGCCCTGGCCTGACCAGCCCTCTTCGCCCCGCATCCAAGCATTGAGGCGGGGAATATTGCAGGCTTTGTACACGATACTGCGGCGGCATACGATATAACCTTGAGCATGGCCATTTTGGTCATGCCGGGCGGTTATGCGACTCGGGTGGCGAGCGCGGCGACGGGCCAGGGGTGCCACGGGGCGACAGCCGCAGACGGGGCCGCAATCCGGCCTTCAGCCTGGGTTGCGGCGGAGCGCCGGAAGGGACCTTGGGCCTGGCCAGGCTGACGCCGGGGCGGCCGCTTCGGTCAAGCGGCGGCGAGGCATGAATAAATCCCTGCCCCCTTTCGGCGACCATTAATAAAGCCGCAGCACTTCTGGCCGCCTTCTAAGCCATGCCCCGCTTCGCCCGCCTGACCGCAGCGCTTGCCGATCTGACGGCCCGAAAGGCCGCCCGGATGGGCCGCGTCATGGCGCCGCTGCAGGCCATGGCCTGGCTGCTGCCGACGGGGCTGAGCCTCGGGCTGCTGCCGCGGGCGGGGCTCTCGACGGCAGCCCTGCTGCTGGCCGGCGCCGGCCTCGCCCTCAGCGGCGGCGCGGCGCTGGTGGTCTATCGCTGGGCGGCCACGGTGCAGCGCCAGGCCCTCGCCCGCCGCCACGCGCTGCTGGAAGGCATCGCCGCCAGCATGGGCCAGGGGCTGGCGATCTGGGACCAGGGCGGCCGGCTGGTCGCCGCCAACACCCTGTTCCGCGAGCTGCTGGCGCTGCCGGCGGCGCTGCTCTCCGCCGGGCGCCCGGCCGCCGCCGTCGCCCCCGCCATGGCCGCGCTGCTCGGCGCCGAGGCCGATCCGGAGGCCACCGCCCGCTGCCTGGCCCTGCTGCTGGCCGAGCGCTCGCCGCTGGCCCTCGCCCTGCCGAACGGGCGGCTGCTGACGCTGCGCGCGCATCCGCTGCCGGGCGGCGTCGTCACCACCTGCAGCGACGTCACCGAAATCCGCTCGGCCGAGGCGGCGCTGCGCGAGAGCGAGGCGCGCTTCCGGCTGATCGCCGAGAATTCCGGCGATGTCGTGGTGCTCAGCGATGTCGACGGCACGCGGCGCTATGTTTCGCCCATGGCCAACCGGGTGCTCGGCCTGCCGCCGGAGGAGCTGATCACCCACAGCCTGACCGATCGCGCCCATCCGGACGATGTCGACTGGGTCGAGGCCGCCGCCATGGCGCTGGCCGATGGCGAGCCCGACGCCGCCGTCACCTACCGCTTCCAGCATCCGGACGGGCGCTGGGTCTGGATCGACCTGCGGGCGCGCACCCACACCCATCCGGTGACCGGCGCGCCGCTCGGCTATGTCGCCGTCATGCGCGACGCGACCGAGGCCAAAGCCGCCGAGGCGCGGCTGCTCGAGGCGCTCGAGAACATGGAGGAGATGGCGACCACCGACGCGCTGACCGGGCTCGCCAACCGCCGCCGCTTCGAGGAGGCGATGGCACTGGAATGGCGCCGCTGCGCGCGCGAGGGCCAGCCGCTGTCGCTGCTGGTGCTCGATGCCGACAACTTCAAGCGCTACAACGACCGCTACGGCCATCCGGCCGGCGACACCTGCCTGCGCATGCTGGCCGGCTGCCTCTCCGCCACCGCGCGCCGGCCGGGCGATGTCGCGGCGCGCCAGGGCGGCGAGGAATTCGCCATGCTGATGCCCAAGACCGATGCCGAGGGCGCGGCGCTGCTGGCCGAGCGGGTGCGCGCCGCGGTCGCGGCCGAAGCCCTGCCGCATGCCGGCAACCAGCCCGCCGGCATCGTCACCATCAGCGTCGGCGTCGCCACCGCCTATCCCGAGCCGGAGCTCGACGAGCCCGGCGCGCGCTCGGGCGCCGAGGCGCTGCTCTCGGCCGCCGACAGCGCGCTCTATGCGGCGAAGATGGGCGGGCGCAACCGCATCTGCGCCGCCGGGCCGACCGTGGTCGCGCTGCCGACGGCCGTCGGCGCTATGTGACGGCGGCCCTACCGACCAGCGTCACCAGCTCCGAATAGGGCGGCAGCAGCGGGTCGGCGGTGTAGAGCCGCGCCGGCTCGGCCATGGCCTGGGCCACCAGCAGCCGGTCGAAGGGATCGCGGTGCAGCGGCGGCAGGCGGGCGACGCCGATCGCGGCCGCGGCCCGCACCGGCAGCTCGAGAAAGCCGGTCTCCAGCGCCGCGGCCAGCACCTGGTCAGGATCGACCGCGAAGTCGGGCCGGCCCAGCCCGGCCTTGATGGCGATCTCCCAGAGCGAGGCGGCGCTGAACAGCACCTCGTTGCCCGGATCCTCCAGCGCTGTGCGGGTGGCGGCGTCGAGCCGCGCCGGCTCGGCCAGGGCCCAGAGCAGCAGATGAGTGTCGAGCAGCAGCCGCATCGCCGGCGCCCCGTCAGCCGCGCTCGAACCCGTCCAGCACCGCCTCGGGCAGCGGCGCGTCGAAATCGGCCGGCACGGTGAACTGCCCGGCCAGCCGCCCCAGCCGCCGCTTCGGCGCGGCCGCAGGCGCCTCCAGCGCGACCAGCCGCGCCACCGGCCGCCCCGCGCGGGCGATCAGGATTTCCTCGCCCCCCGCCGCGGCATCGACCAGGCGGGAAAGATGGGTCTTGGCGGCGTGGATATTGACGGTGCTCATGGTCGGGCGAGCCTAGCCGGCGCGACTGACTTAGTCCAGCCGGACTAACCGAAGATCACGTGATCCGGCCCCAGCGCGCCCAGCGGCAGGCCGAGGAAGGTCACCGTGCTGCCCTGGCCGGTGTCCAGCACCAGGGTGCTGCCCTGCCGGGTCAGATGCGCCAGCACCTCGTCCCAGCTGTCCAGGTCGGGGCCGAAGCCCTCCAGCACCAGCAGGTCGCCCTGGGAGGGGCGGAAATCGGCGAAGCGGTCGTCGCCTTCCCCGGCGGCGACGACGAAGCGGTCGGCGCCCAGTCCGCCATAGACCAGGTCGTGGCCCTCGCCGCCGCGCAGCTCGTCACTGCCGCTGCCACCGGAGAGCAGGTCGTTGCCCTCGCCGCCCCGGAGCCGGTCGTCGCCGGCCATGCCGCGCAGCGTGTCCGCGCCGCCCCCGCCGCGCAGGACATTGTCGCCCCAATTGCCGTTCAGCACGTTGGAGCCGTCGTTGCCGGTGCCGTCGATGGCGGCGCTGCCGGTCAGCGTCAGGTATTCGACCGAGGCGGTCAGGCGGTAGCTGATGCCGGCGCGCACCGTGTCGAAGCCGGCGAAGGAAATTTCTTCAACGATGTCGGCGGGATGGTCGACGACATAGGTGTCGTTGCCCATGCCGCCCAGCATGCGGTCCGCGCCCCCGCCGCCATCGAGCCAGTCGTCGCCGCCGCCGCCCTCCAGCAGGTTGTCCGCCGCATGGCCGGTGATGCGGTTGTCGCCGTCATTGCCGCGGCCGGCCACCGCGCCGTCGAGCAGGATCAGATCCTCGACATCGTCGGGCAGGAGGTAGTCGATGCGGGCCTCGACCCGGTCATGGCCTTCCCCCGCCCGCTCGACCACGCGGTCGCCGGCATCGAGCACGCGGTAGAGGTCGTCGCCCGTCCCGCCCTCCAGCAGGTCGCCGCCAGGGCCGCCTTCCAGGATGTCGTCGCCGGCGCCGCCCTGCAGATGGTCGTCGCCGCGGCCGCCCTGCAGCCGGTTGGCCAGGGCATTGCCGATCAGCACGTCGTGGCCGTCGCCGCCGATGGCATTCTCGATCTCCGTGCCCCCGGCGATCCGCAGCGACGCCCCGGCGATGCGGCTTTCGCCGCCGAGATCGATCCAGGAATCGCCGGACACCGCCGCCGCATTGAGGGTGTCCGTCCCCGCGGCGTCGCGCAGCACCGCCCGGGACGGGTCCGCCGTGGCAATGGACAGAAATTCGTCGGTGTAGATGTGCTGGGTGTCGTCGGAGGCGGCGCTGCCCAGCAGGGTCAGCGACCAGCCGTGCAGGATGCCGGCATTGCCCTCGGCCAGATCGACGACGCGCAGCTGCCAGTCGCCGCGCGAGGCCTCGCGCAGGAACTGGGTGCTGGCGAAGGTGAAGCGCAGCTGCCCGGTGGCCGGGTCGTATTCGCCCTGGTGCAGCTGGTCGAGCAGCACGCTCTCGGTCCCCGAGGGCGAGACCAGCACCAGCCGCAGCTCGCCGATCTTCGCATGGTCGAGGGCGATGGTGACCTCGGCCCGCTCGACCAGCAGGTCGCGGTCGATGGCGAGCGTGAAGCTGCTGCTGCCGGCATCCGCCAGGGCCGCTTCCGGGGCGGCCGAGGCCGCGGCCTCCAGCTGGTTGGCGCTGGTCGACTGTGCCTGCCAGCTTTCGGCCAGGCGCACCGCGGCGCGGGCATCGATCAGCCCGAAGCCGGCCCGGCGCGAGACATGCAGCCCGCCGCCGTTCCAGCCCTCCCCGGCATTGTCGAACCAGCCGGCATTGGCGGCATCCGTCACCCGCGCGGTCAGCGCCAGGATGGTCTGCACGTCGCGCCAGCCGAGCGCGGGATTGGCCTGCAGCATCAGCGCCGCCGTCGCGCTGCCGAGCGGCGCGGCATAGGAGGTGGCGGTCGCCGGCGCCACCACCAGCAGCGCCGCGCCGGGGTTGGAGAAGCTCTGCACCAGGCCCTGGGCGTCGGTCGCCCCCACCAGCACGGTGTAGCGGTTGTTGGAATAGCTATGGGTGTTGACGTCGTCGGTCGTGCCGTTGTTGCCGGCGGAACGGACGATGACGGTGCCCAGCCCGTCCCGCCCGCGCGCCGCCGCATCGGCGATGGCCGCCGCCGCGCCGGCATAGTCGGCGTGGCCGAAATCGTCGCGGAAATGCTCGCCCGAGCGGCTCCAGGAATTGTTGGAGACATCGACCTGCCA
>NZ_MLCO01000138.1 GCF_001982615.1 Teichococcus deserti
CTCCCGGCCCGCCCTGGCGAGGCGAGCTTCACCGTCGAAGGCTTCCGGGGCGAGGTCTTCTGCTGGGTGGCGCTGGACGAGGCCGGGCTGGTCGCCGGCTGCTTCCCGCGCGATCCCTCCTGGCTGCTCTGGCCGCTGCTGGAGGCCTCGATGGAGAACAATATTCTTGCGGATTTGCCGCTGATCAGCCGCAGCTTCAATGCCTCGGTCAGTGGTGTGGACCTGTGAAGCCGCGGGGAACCTGAAAAAAGATGCTATGGCCCCGCTTGGCGCGCAGCCTGCTGCGCCGTCCTTTGACCGACGCCCCCGTGCCGCCTTTGCCCGAGACGGTGGCGGCCCTGACCGAGCGGCTGGAGGCCGCATCGCGCAGCCGGCTCGGCCGCAGCCTCGCCATCCGCGCCGTCAATGCCGGCTCCTGCAATGGCTGCGAGCTGGAGCTCGGCGCGCTGCAGGGCGTGGTCTACGACCTGGAGCGCTTCGGGTTGCGCTTCGTCGAAAGCCCGCGCCATGCCGATGTGCTGCTGGCCACCGGCCCCGCGGTGCGCAACATGAGCGAGGCCCTGCTGCGCGCCCATGCCTGCATGCCCGAGCCCGGCTGGGTGGTGGCGGTGGGCGATTGCGCCCTCGACGGTGGCCTGTTCCGGGACGGCTATGCGGTGGCGGGCGGCATCGGCGCGGTGCTGCCGGTCGACCTGGTCATCCCCGGCTGTCCGCCCAGCCCCTCGCTGATCCTGGAAGGCCTTCTGGCGCTGGTCGAGGCCGAGGCCTGAACGAAAAAACGGCCAGAGGCCCGAAGGACCCCTGGCCGTCGACCGCGCCGGGAGGACGCGGCCCCGACGACGCTCTGCCGGGAAACGAGCGCCGTCGAATAGGGCGGCCTCAGCCCGCCGTGCGCGGCGTGCGGTGGCGGCGGACCTGGGTGGCGTGGCGGGTGCGGTGCTGGCCGCGCTTCGCCACATGGCGGCGATGATGCCGCGCGCTGGCCTGATGCTCCGTCCGGGTGGAGGCGGCGGTGCGGGCCTCGGCAGGGCTGCTGAAGCTGGGCAGCGCCAGGGGGGCGGCCAGCACGGCAAGGGCGAACAGAAGACGGAGCGGGCGGAGCATGGTGCGTTTCCTGAAGGGAAGGGGAGAACTCCCCCTTCACGCTGCAGGATCGCAGCCGCCAGCTCACGCCAGGATGGGCCGCTGCTGAATTAACGTTAATTCTTCGATTCGGTCGCTCAGGCGATGATTCGCCAAAAGAAATCCGACCGGAAAAATGCTGCGCCTGCTCAGAGCAGGCAGAGCGCCGTCAGCTCCTGCCGCAGCTTTTCCGGCAGCTCGTCGACGCCCGACATGTCGCCGGTGCCGCTGCCGATATCCGCCGGCGCCGCCTCGGCCGCGAGGTAGCGCCAGCCCTGGAACGGCCGCATGGCGCGGGCGGCGACCGCCACCAGCTCGGGATCCAGGATCAGCGCGGCATGCGGCGTGCCGTCATTGCCGGGCTCGCTGCGGATGTCGAGGATCCGCTGCCGCACGCAGGCATAGCCCGCCACCACCCAGTAGAGCGAGCCGCCGTCCAGGATCTCCTCGGCGCGCTTCGGATGCATGCGCGTCAGGTGGCGCAGCGGCGGGTCGAGCACCAGGCGCCGCGCCTGGCCGGCGCGCAGCGAGGCGACGTCGCGAGGCCCGACGCAGAGCTTGATCATGTGCAGCACGGCCCTCACTTGCCCCTGGCGGCGGCCTCCTGCAAGCCCCGCCCGGCCGGCGCGCGCTGCAGGGCTGCCCGCCGTGCCCCGGGGCTGCCCTGGGGCGGCCAGGGGGCAAAATGGTTGCGCCCGCTTCGGCAAGGGCGTTAATCCACGCCACTTTTCGCCGCGCCCGGGCCGCAGACGGCCCGCCGGCCTCCACCGCGGAAGCGAGGAACAACATCATGGGCTATCGGGTCGCGGTCGTCGGCGCCACCGGCAATGTGGGGCGCGAGATCCTCAAGACGCTGGCCGAGCGCAGCTTCCCCGTGGGCGAAGTGATCGCGCTGGCCTCCGGCCGTTCCGCCGGGCAGCAGGTCTCCTTCGGCGAGAACCAGGTGCTGAAGGTGCAGAACCTGGAGAAGTTCGACTTCGCCGGCACCCATATCGGCCTGTTCTCCCCGGGCGCCTCGGTCTCGGCGGTGCATGCGCCGCGCGCGGCGGCGGCCGGCTGCGTCGTCATCGACAACACCAGCCAGTTCCGCATGGACCACGACGTGCCGCTGGTGGTGCCGGAGGTGAACCCGGGCGCGCTGCGCAACTTCCGCAAGCGCAACATCATCGCCAACCCGAACTGCTCGACCATCCAGATGGTGGTGGCGCTGAAGCCGCTGCACGACCTGGCGCGGATCAAGCGGGTCGTCGTCTCCACCTACCAGTCGGTCTCCGGCGCGGGGAAGGAGGCGATGGACGAGCTCTTCACCCAGACCCGCGGCATCTTCGTCAACGACGCGGCGACGCCCGAGGTCTTCACCAAGCCGATCGCCTTCAACTGCATCCCCCACATCGACAAGTTCATGGAGGACGGCTTCACCAAGGAAGAGTGGAAGATGGCCGTCGAGACCCGCAAGATCCTCGACCCCGACATTCAGGTCGTCGCCACCTGCGTCCGCGTCCCGGCCTTCATCGGCCATGGCGAGGCCATCAACGTCGAGTTCGAGCGGCCGATCACCCCGCAGCAGGCCTGGGAAGCCCTGCGCGAGGCGCCGGGCATCACCGTGCTCGACCAGCGCGAGGACGGTGGCTACGCGACCCAGGTGGACATTGCCGGCGAGGACCCGGTCTTCGTCTCGCGGATGCGCGTGGACCCGACCGTGCAGCACGGCCTGGCCTTCTGGTGCGTCGCCGACAACCTGCGCAAGGGCGCGGCGCTGAACGCCGTCCAGATCGCCGAAGAGCTGGTGCGGCAGAACCTGCTGCTGCGCGAGCCGGCCTGAGCGAAGACAAGCCAAAGGCGAGGGGAATGAATTCCCCTCGACCCCTTCTTTTTTCTGTTCTTTGGCGCCCGCGGACCGGTCGTGCTGCGGCCGCGCCGTTCCGCCTGCTGCCGCCATCTGGGCACGGCAGTCACCGCAAAAGGAAGATGGGGGTCTGGGGGAATTCCTTCCCCCGGCCTTCTCTTCGTTTTCTCTTCTCACGCCCCCGTGATGGCTTGCCTCGACTTGGCCATGGCAGCGCCGCATCTTTGTCCCGCATCCCGGACAGGGTTACCGCGTTGTCATTCGGCAAGGAGGACTGAGAATGCGGAAGACCCTGATTCGCGTGGGCCTCGTGGCGGGCATGGGCCTTGGTCTTGTGGCCTGCACCGATCCGTACAATCCGGGACAGCGCGCCATCGGCGGCGGCCTGCTGGGTGCCGGCGCCGGCGCGGGCGTCGGCGCGCTGACCGGCGGCAATGCCGGCACCGGCGCCTTGATCGGCGGCGCCCTGGGCGCGGTGGGTGGCGCCGCCACGACGCCGCAGCGGCCATACTATCACGGCTATTGATCGGGCGGCGGCCCCTGCCGCCGAGTCGATCAGCATCCGGGCCATCCATCGGGACGACCGATGGATGGCCAGTTTCATGTCTGCGGCGGGCAGGCCTGGGCCTGGCCGTTGGGCATGGTCGCGGCGGGCAGCGACAAAAAAGCCTGCACCCGCACTTAACCGGCGCTTTGCCGGGCTGTGCCATGCAGGGCCAGCGCGTTGACGCTGCACGGCAGCGCACCATAAAAGGTCGTGCACCGCCCCTGTCCGGCCGCTGCCCAGGCCGGGCGCGGGGGCGTCTCAAAATGTGGCGGAGCGGGATCGGTCCATGTCGAGTATGAAAGACGCGCGCGAGGCGACCTTTATCGGGCGCCGCACCGACGGGACGCGCATCCGCCGCCCCTTGTCGCCGCACCTGCAAGTCTACGACATGGTGCAGATCACCTCCGGCCTCTCGGTGCTGAACCGCGCCACCGGCATCGCCTGGACGGTGGGCTCGGCCTTCCTGGTCTGGTGGCTGATGGCTGCGGCCTCGGGCCCGCAGGCGCTGGCCAAGGCGCAGTGGTTCTTCTCCTCCTTCCTGGGCATCCTGGTGCTGGCCGGCATGACCGCGGTGGCCTGGTTCCACACCTTCGCCGGCATCCGCCACCTGATGTGGGATGCGGGCCACGGCTTCGACCTGCCGTCGACCTGGAAGACGGGCAAGGCGGTGATGGTGGCGACCGGCGTCGCCACCGTCCTGACCTGGCTCATCGCCCTGATCTCCTGGTAAGCGGGACGCACCGACCATGAGCGAACAGAATTCCGTCCGCATGCAGTCCCCGCTGGGCCGCGTGCGCGGCCTGGGCTCCGCCAAGGGCGGCACGCATCACTGGTGGATCCAGCGCGTCACCTCGATCGCGCTGCTGCCGCTGACCATCTGGTTCATCCTCTCCATCGCCCTGCACACCGGCTCGAGCCATGCGCAGGTCGTGGCCTGGATCGGCCACCCGCTGAACGCGGTGCTGCTGATCTCCTTCATCCTGATCTCCTTCCAGCATGCCGGCGCCGGCATGCAGGTGGTGCTGGAGGATTACGTGCGCGGCGAGATGCCGCGGATGGCCTCCATCCTGGCGGTGAAGGCGCTGTGCTGGCTGATGGCGCTGCTGGCGGCGCTCTCGGTGCTGCGGGTCGCCCTCTGATGGCCCTGGCCGGCCTGCCCGCCGGCCCTCCGGCGCCGCGTGCCGCGGCGCCGGTCTTCAGAGGCAACCCGGCGCTGCTCCGCGCAGTGCCGGTGCAGACAGACCATCTCGCGCCGCCGCAGGCGGCACCGAATTCGGCGGCGTCTGCCGCTGCCATGAACTGACGGACGGATCGGGACGATGAACGCGATCACCATGCCCTCCTCGGGCGCCTACCGCGTGGTGGACCACACCTACGACGTGGTCGTGGTGGGGGCCGGCGGCGCCGGGCTCCGCGCCACCTTCGGCATGGGTGCGGCCGGCCTGAAGACCGCCTGCATCACCAAGGTCTTCCCCACCCGCAGCCACACCGTCGCCGCCCAGGGCGGCGTCGGCGCGTCGCTCGGCAACATGGGCGAGGACAACTGGCGCTGGCACATGTACGACACCGTCAAGGGGTCGGACTGGCTAGGCGACCAGGACGCCATCGAATACATGTGCCGCGAGGCGGTGCCGGCGATCATCGAGCTGGAGCACTTCGGCGTGCCCTTCTCGCGCACCGAGGACGGCAAGATCTACCAGCGGCCCTTCGGCGGCCACATGCAGAACTACGGCAAGACGCCGGCGATGCGCGCCTGCGCCGCCGCCGACCGCACCGGCCACGCCATCCTGCACACGCTGTACCAGCAGTCGCTGAAGCATAACTGCGAATTCTTCGTCGAATACTTCGCCCTCGACCTGATCATGGACGAGGAAGGCGCCTGCCGCGGCGTCATGGCCTGGAACCTGGAAGACGGGACCATGCACCGGTTCCGCGCCCAGACCGTGGTGCTGGCCACCGGCGGCTATGGCCGCGCCTATTTCTCCTGCACCTCGGCGCATACCTGCACGGGCGACGGCGGCGGCATGGTGTTGCGCGCCGGCCTGCCGCTGCAGGACAACGAGTTCGTGCAGTTCCACCCGACCGGCATCTACGGCTCGGGCTGCCTGGTCACCGAGGGCGCCCGCGGCGAGGGCGGCTACCTGACCAATTCCGAGGGCGAGCGCTTCATGGAGCGCTATGCCCCCACGGCGAAGGACCTCGCCTCGCGCGACGTCGTCTCGCGCGCCATGTCGATGGAGATCCGCGAGGGCCGTGGCGTCGGCCCGCACAAGGATCACATCCACCTGCATCTCGAGCATCTCGGCGCCGACCTGCTGCATGAGCGGCTGCCGGGCATCTCCGAGACGGCGAAGATCTTTGCCGGCGTGGACGTGACCAAGGAGCCGATCCCGATGCTGCCCACCGTCCACTACAACATGGGCGGCATCCCCACGAACATCCATTGCGAGGTGCTGAGCGCCACCGGCACCGACCAGGACCGGGTGGTCCCGGGCCTGATGGCGGTGGGCGAGGCGGCCTCGGTCTCGGTGCATGGCGCCAACCGTCTCGGCACCAACTCGCTGCTCGATCTGGTGGTCTTCGGCCGCGCCGCGGCGCTGCGGGCGGCGGCCACCATCAAGCCGGGCGCGACCCAGGCGCCGCTGCCGGCCCGCGCGGGCGAGAAGGCGCTGGACCGCCTGGACCGCGTCCGCCACGCCAAGGGCAGCACCTCGGTCGCCGATCTGCGGCTGAACATGCAGCGCACCATGCAGACGCATGCCGCGGTGTTCCGCACCTCGGAGCTGCTGAAGGAAGGCTGCGAGAAGATGGCGAAGGTGGCCGACGGCTATGCCGATATCCGCATCGCCGACCGCTCGCTGATCTGGAACAGCGACCTGGCCGAGGCGATGGAGCTGGACAACCTGATCGGCAACGCGCTGACCACCGTGGTCGGCGGCGAGGCCCGGCACGAGAGCCGCGGCGCGCATGCCCATGAGGATTATCCGGAGCGCGATGACGCCAACTGGATGAAGCACACGCTCGCCCGCGTGGACGAGAACTACAAGGTGTCGCTGGATTACCGCGACGTGAAGATGCGGACCCTGACCAACGAGGTCCAGGTCTTCCCGCCCAAGCCGCGCGTGTACTGAGGAAGGAGCGGGACCATGGCCACTTTCACCCTGCCCAAGAACTCGACCATCGGCACCGGTCAGACCTACCGGGCCGAGGCGGGCGCCAAGAACGTCAAGTCGTTCAAGATCTACCGCTTCGACCCCGACACGGGGGAGAACCCGCGCTACGACACCTATGAGCTCGATCTCGACAAGTGCGGGCCGATGGTCCTGGACGCGCTGATCAAGATCAAGAACGAGGTGGACACGACGCTGACCTTCCGGCGCTCGTGCCGCGAGGGCATCTGCGGCTCCTGCGCGATGAACATCGACGGGATGAACACGCTGGCCTGCCTCAAGCCGATCGAGGAGGTCGCGAAGAAGGACGTGCGCATCACCCCGCTGCCGCATATGCCGGTGGTGAAAGACCTGGTGCCCGACCTGTCGCACATCTACGCCCAGCTGCGCTCGGTGGAGCCCTGGCTGCAGTCCGACACGGCGCCGCCGCCGGACGAGGAGCGCCGCCAGTCCAAGGAGGAGCGCGCCAAGCTCGACGGGCTGTGGGAGTGCATCCTGTGCTTCTGCTGCTCGACGGCCTGCCCGAGCTACTGGTGGAACGGCGACCGCTATCTCGGTCCGGCCGTGCTGCTGCAGGCCTATCGCTGGATCGCCGATTCGCGCGACGAGGCCACCGGCAAGCGGCTGGACAATCTCGAGGATCCGTTCCGGCTGTATCGCTGCCACACCATCATGAACTGCGCCGCGACCTGCCCGAAGGGCCTGAACCCGGCGGCGGCGATCGGCAAGATCAAGCAGATGATGGTCGAGCGTCAGGGCTGATCCCGACGTGGGGGTCCGGGGGCATTCAATGCCCCCGGCGGGGGTCAGGGGGCAGCGCCCCCTGGCCTTTTTTCGTTTCTAGCTGGCGGTAACCGCCGACCCGGCCCCGGTCTCGGGATCGTCCTGAAGGATCGAGGTCGCCGCCGTGTGGTTCATGATGGTGGAGACCTTGCCGCCCTCGACATCGGCGACGGCGCTGAGCGGCAGGTATTTGTGCTGCCCGTCCGGCGACGAATCCCGGGTCAGCTTGATGAAGTCTCCCGCCAGGTGGTCGACGCGGCCGATGCGGTGGCCGCAGGAGCCGACGACCTCGGCATGTTCCTGGATGAGGCTCTTGTCGATCATCGCGGCGGTGTTCCTGTCTTTGGTTGCGCAGGGATAACGCTGGCGCCGGGGCAGGGATGCGACTGGGGCCGGTTCCTCGCAACCAGACCGGCTGGCCGCACGAAACCATCATTCTTTCCGTGGGTTGTGGTTTGCGGTGAAGGCGCGGTTGCCGCATCGGCCGTGACAGGCTATGCCGCAACGCGATGGATGGCCCCATGAAGCCGGGGGAGGTGGCAAGCCTCCCGTCCTACGCCGAAGGACCACTCCCCGCCTACCGTGCGAAGGTGGCGGCGGGTGAATTGCGTTCCGATCCCGCCCAGGCGCTGGCCGCCGAGACGCTGCAGGATCTCTGGCGCCGCACGCGCGGCTACGAGCCGAAGCACGAGCCGCCCACCAAGGAGGGCGGCGGCTTCATGTCCCGCTTCCTGCGCCGCAAGCCGGTCGAGGAGGCCCCGGGCAACGCGCCCCAGGGCCTGTACCTGGTCGGCGAGGTCGGTCGCGGCAAGTCCATGCTGATGGACCTGTTCTTCGCCTGCGCCGAGGTGCCGCGGAAGCGCCGGATCCACTTCCATTCCTTCATGCAGCAGTCGCACCAGCGCATCCATGCCTGGAAGAAGCAGCATGGCGACACCCAGGACCCGATCCCGCCGCTGGCCGACCAGATCACCGCCGAGGCCTCGCTGCTGTGCTTCGACGAGTTCCAGGTGCATGACATCGCCGATGCGATGATCCTGGGCCGGCTGTTCGAGGCGCTGTTCGCCCGCGGCACGGTGATCGTGGCGACCTCCAACACGGCGCCCGACGACCTGTTCAAGGGCAAGCCGGGGCGCGACGCCTTCCTGCCTTTCATCGCCCTGATCAACAAGCATGTCTCGGTGCTGCATCTGAAGTCGCAGCAGGACTACCGCCGCGACCGGATCCAGGGGCTGCCGACCTGGCACTCGCCGGCCGATGGCCGCGCCGAGCGGGCGCTGGACGCCGCCTTCAAGGAGCTCACCGGCCGCCCGCATGGCGCGCCGGAGGAGATCGCGGTGCTCGGCCGCCGGGTGCGGGTGCCGCAGGCCGTGGGCGGCGTCGCCCGGGCCGATTTCGAGGATCTCTGCGGCCTGCCGCTGGGACCGGCCGACTACCTGGCGCTGTCGACCCACTTCCACACCCTGGTGCTCGACGGCGTGCCACGGCTGGGGCCGGACAATTTCGACCGGGCCCGGCGCTTCATCACCCTGATCGACACCCTCTACGAGCATCGCTGCAAGCTGGTCGCCTCGGCCGCCGCGGTGCCGGACCAGCTCTACGAGCAGGGCGAGAACGCGGCGATGTTCCAACGCACCGCCTCCCGCCTGATGGAAATGCAAAGCCACGACTATCTGGGCCTGCCGCACCTCACCTGAGGCGGCAGCGTGTCATAAGGAAGCTCGCATGCGATTGATCCCGCTCTGCCTCTTGGGCCTGCTGACCCTGGCGCTGGTGCCTGCCGCGCTGGTGCCGACGGCCGAAGCCGCCGGGGCGCGGACCGAGCGCAATGCCGGCAAGGCGGGCAAGGCCAGCGGCAGCGCCGCGCGCGCCGCCGCCCCCGCGAGGCAGCAGGCCAGCATCGCCCGGGGCAACACCCGCGCCGCCGCGGCCCCGGCCCGCGCCAGCCGCCCGACGGTCAGCCGCGCCTCGGCCAAGCCGGCGGCGCCGGCGCGCCGCGGCGCCAATGTCCAGCGCACCGCCAGCCGCCAGCCGGCCGTCCGCGGCAACCAGCGCCAGGCGCTGCGGCAAGTCGCCGGCCCGCGGCTGACCTCCTGGCAGGCCGGGCTGCCGACCGCCGCCGGCGAGCAGCGCGAATGCCCGGTCGGCACCATGTCGACCCTGGCGCGCGGCCATGACGACGTGGTCCGCTGCCTGCCGCTCTGAGCGGCCTTCGCCTCGTTCCCCGGGCAGGCTGCCCCCGGACGTCCTGTTTCGGCCCTGCGCGGCCGTGATCAGCCACCCGGCCGCGGCATAGCGGCCGGCAAACCGCCCCGGACCCGCGAAACGGGCCGGGGCATGGGAGGTATCTGGGCGGTCTCCTCCGGCCCCGGGCGCCAGCCTGGGGCAGGGGGCGGCCGCTTCGCGGCGATTGCCTGAGCCTGGCTGTCTGAATCCGACACGGCCCTGCCTTGTCGGGCGGGGAGCACAGGAGTAGGTAGCCGTCGCAAGTTTCCAGACACCGCCTTCGCTTGAACGCTCGGGAAGGATGATCCTCATGGCCCGCAAGAAGATTGCGCTGGTTGGCGCCGGCAACATCGGTGGCACCCTCGCCCACCTGATCGGCCTCAAGGAACTGGGCGACGTCGTCCTGTTCGACGTCTTCGCCGGCGTCGCCGCCGGCAAGGCCCTCGACATCATGCAGTCGGGCCCGGTCGACGGCTTCGACAGCAAGATGGTCGGCGCGGCCGACTATGCCGCGATCGAGGGCGCCGACGTGGTGATCGTCACCGCCGGCTTCCCCCGCCTGCCGGGCATGACCCGCGACGACCTGCTGACCAAGAATGCCGAGGTCATTACCAAGGTGGCCGAGGGCATCAAGACCTATGCCCCCAACGCCTTCGTCATCTGCATCACCAACCCGCTGGACGTGATGGTGTGGGTGCTGCAGCAGAAGTCGGGCCTGCCCGCCGAGAAGGTCGTCGGCATGGCCGGCGTGCTGGACAGCGCGCGCTTCCGCATGTTCCTGGCGGAAGAGTTCGGCGTCTCGGTCGAGGACGTGACCGCCTTCGTGCTGGGTGGCCATGGCGACACCATGGTGCCGCTGACCCGCTACTCGACCGTCGCCGGCATCCCGGTGCCCGACCTGGTCAAGATGGGCTGGTCGACGCAGGAGAAGATCGACGCCATCGTGACGCGCACCGCCAATGGCGGCGGCGAGATCGTCAAGCTGCTCGAGAAGGGCTCGGCCTTCTACGCCCCGGCCGCCTCGGCGATCGCCATGGCCGAGAGCTACCTGAAGGACAAGAAGCGCGTGCTGCCCTGCGCCGTGCTGCTGAACGGCGAGTATGGCATGAACGACTTCTATGTCGGCGTGCCGGTGGTGATCGGTGACAAGGGCGTCGAGAAGATCGTCGAGGTCCAGTTCACCCCGGAGGAAAAGGCCAATTTCGACAAGTCCTGCGATGCGGTGAAGAAGCTGATCGCGGACTTCAAGAAGCTCGGCGTCTAATTCGCCCTCGGGAGGGGGCCGCAGGGCCCGCTCCCGGGACAGGAATGTCGGGCCGGGGCAGCTCCCGGCCTTGTGGCCCATGCAGAGGGTGAACGGATGAACATCCACGAATACCAGGGCAAGGAGCTGCTGAAGCGCTACGGCGTCGCAGTGCTCGAGGGCCATGTCGCCTGGACCGCCGCCGAGGCGGAGGAAGCGGCGAAGAAGCTGCCCGGCCCCGTCTATGTGGTGAAGAGCCAGATCCATGCCGGTGGGCGTGGCGCCGGCCGCTTCAAGGAAGACCCGAACGGCAAGGGCGGCGTCCGCGTCGTCAAGTCGGTCGCCGACGTCAAGGCGGCTGCCGAGGCGATGATCGGCAAGACGCTGGTGACCAAGCAGACCGGCGAGGCCGGCAAGCAGGTCAGCCGCGTCTATATCGAGGACGGCTGCGACATTAAGCGCGAGCTGTATCTCTCGCTGCTGGTCGACCGCGACACTTCTCGTATTGTCATCATGGCCTCGACCGAAGGCGGGATGGAAATCGAGGAAGTTGCGGAAAACCATCCGGAGAAGATCCTGAAGGCGGTCGTCGACCCGGCCTCGGGCGTCTCCGGCTTCCATTGCCGCAAGCTGGCCTTCGGGTTGGGCCTGGAAGGCAAGCAGGTCGCCTCCTTCACCAAGTTCGTGACGGCGATGTACACCGCCTTCGTCGAGCTGGACTGCGCCATCGTCGAGATCAACCCGCTGGTCGTGACCGGCGCCGGCGAGATCGTGGCGCTGGACGCCAAGGTGTCCTTCGACGACAACGCGCTGTTCCGCCACAAGGACCTCGAGGCGCTCCGCGACGACACGGAGATGGACCCGAAGGAGCTCGAGGCGGTCAAGCACGACCTGAACTATGTGGCGCTCGACGGCGAGATCGGCTGCATGGTGAACGGCGCGGGCCTGGCGATGTCCACCATGGACATCATCAAGCTCTACGGCTCGAGCCCTGCGAACTTCCTCGACGTCGGCGGCACCGCGACGGCCGAGCGCGTCACCGAGGCGTTCCGGATCATCACCTCCGACAGCAACGTCAAGGCGATCCTGGTCAACATCTTCGGCGGCATCGCCAAGTGCGACATGATCGCCAACGGCATCGTCGTGGCGGCCAAGAACCTCACCCTCTCGGTGCCGCTGGTCGTGCGCCTCGAGGGCACCAACGTCGACCTGGGCAAGAAGATCCTGGCCGAATCCGGCCTGGCGATCATCCCGGCCGACAATCTGGCCGACGCCGCCGAGAAGGTGGTCCGCGCCGTGAAGGGAGCCAAGTAAGATGGCCATTCTCGTCGACGCGAACACCAAGGTGATGACCCAGGGCTTCACCGGCTCCCAGGGCACCTTCCACGCCGAGCAGGGCATCGCCTATGGCTCGAAGTATGTGGGCGGCGTGACCCCGGGCAAGGGTGGCCAGATGCATCTCGGCCTGCCGGTGTTCAACACCGTCGCCGAATGCGTCGCCGCCACCGGCGCCAATGCCTCGGTCATCTACGTGCCGCCGCCGTTTGCCGCCGATAGCATCCTGGAGGCGATCGACGCCGAGGTCCCGCTGATCATCTGCATCACCGAGGGCATCCCGGTGATCGACATGATCAAGGTGAAGCGGGCGCTGTCCGGCTCCAAGTCGCGGCTGATCGGCCCGAACTGCCCGGGCGTCATCACCCCCGACGCCTGCAAGATCGGCATCATGCCGGGCCATATCCACAAGCGCGGCTCGGTCGGCATCGTCTCCCGCTCGGGCACGCTGACCTACGAGGCGGTGGCCCAGACCACGGCGGCCGGCCTCGGCCAGTCGACCTGCGTCGGCATCGGCGGCGACCCGGTCAAGGGCACCGACTTCACCGAGGTCCTGGAGATGTTCCTGGCCGACCCCGAGACCCAGTCGATCATCATGATCGGCGAGATCGGCGGCCAATCGGAGATCCAGGCCGCCGAGTTCCTCGGCCGCGAGAACAAGCCGGGCTCGAAGAACTACAAGCCCGTCGTCGGCTTCATCGCCGGCGCGACCGCCCCTCCGGGCCGCCGCATGGGCCATGCCGGCGCCGTCATCTCCGGCGGCAAGGACACCGCCGAGGCGAAGATGGCTGCCATGCGCGAGGCCGGCATCCATGTCGCCGAGAGCCCGGCGGCGCTCGGCTCGACCATGGTCAAGGCGCTGCGCGGCTGATGCCGGGCCCGCGCGGGCAAGTTGACGGCCAACGACGCGGGTCTGCCATGCAGGCCCGCGGCGGAAGCCTGCAACTTGCCGCGTTTTACCGCTATGTTATCCAGCGCCGTCCCTATATCCGGGGCGGCGTTGGCGTTTTCTGACGTCCTGCTGTGAGCTGACCGCCGCGACCCAGGAAGGTGCGGGCGAGGAGGAGAAGATGGCCGGTATCGACATCCTGGCAAGCGTGATGACGGGGGCGAATGCCACCTTCCTCGCCGACCTGTATGCCCGCTGGGTGGAGCGGCCCGACAGCGTGGACGCCTCCTTCCAGGAGCTCTTCGCGGCGCTGAACGACGACGCCCGCGCGGTGCTGCACGACGCGGCCGGCGCCTCCTGGGCGCCGCGGCCGAAGGGCGGCTTCGCCCCGGAGCCGGAAGCGCCCAAGGCCGACCCGAAGAAGGGCGGCAAGCCCGGCGCCCCTGCGGCCGCCGCCGCCCCCGGGGTGGACCCCGCCGCCGCGCGGCAGCAGGCGCAGGACGCGATCCGCGCGCTGATGCTGATCCGCGCCTATCGCGTGCGCGGCCATCTGGAGGCGCAGCTCGACCCGCTGCACCTGCAGACCCCGAAGCCGCATCCGGAGCTGGACCCGAAGACCTACGGCTTCGCCGAGGCCGACATGGACCGGCCGATCTTCATCGACAAGGTGCTCGGCCGCGAGACGGCGACGCTGCGCGAGATCGTCGGCATCCTGCGGGCCACCTATTGCGGCCCGATCGGCGTCGAGTTCATGCATATCCAGGACCCCGAGCAGAAGTCCTGGATCCAGCAGAAGGTCGAGGGCGCGCCCTGGACCACCGCCTTCGACGCGGCGGCCAAGAAGCAGATCCTGCAGCAGCTGACCGAGGCCGAGGGCTTCGAGACCTTCTGCGCCCGCAAGTATGTCGGCACCAAGCGCTTCGGCCTGGAGGGTGGCGAGGTCACCATCCCGGCGGTGCAGACGGTGATCGAGGCGGCCGCCGCCGAGGGCGTCGGCGAGATCGTCATCGGCATGGCGCATCGCGGCCGGCTGAACACGCTGGTCAACGTGGTGAAGAAGCCCTTCACCAAGGTCTTCGCCGAGTTCAAGGGCATCTCGGCCAATCCGGACGACGTGCAGGGCTCGGGCGACGTCAAGTACCACCTGGGCACCTCGACCGATCTGGAGATCGGCGGCCGCCAGGTGCATCTGTCGCTGCAGCCCAACCCCTCCCATCTCGAGGTCGTCGACCCGGTCGTGGTCGGCAAGGTGCGGGCGCGCCAGGACATGGCGGGCGACGTCAAGGGCCGCCGCAGCGTCATGGCCATCCTGCTGCATGGCGACGCGGCCTTCGCCGGCCAGGGCGTGGTCTATGAGACGCTGGCGATGAGCCAGCTGATCGGCTACCGCACCGGCGGCACCGTCCATGTCATCACCAACAACCAGATCGGCTTCACCACCGTCCCCGTGCACGCCTATTCCGGCCTGTACTGCACGGATGTCGCCAAGTCGGTGCAGGCGCCGATCCTGCACGTCAACGGCGACGACCCGGAGGCGGTGGTCTTCGCCGCCCGCATGGCCGCCGAGTACCGCATGAAGTTCGGCGCCGACGTGGTGCTGGACATCGTCTGCTACCGCCGCCACGGCCATAACGAGACCGACGAGCCGGCCTTCACCCAGCCGATCATGTATGGCCGGATCAAGGAGCTGAAGACCACCCGCACCCTCTATGCGGAGCGTCTGGCGGCCTCCGGTGCGCTTCCGGCCGAGGACGGAAAGGCGATGCTGGACGCCTTCTACGCCCAGCTCGAGGAGGCCTATCAGGCCGCGCAGACCTTCAAGCCGAACAAGGCCGACTGGCTCGAGGGCCATTGGGCCGGGCTGAAGGCCGCCGGCTCGGATGACGAGGAGAAGGAGGACGGCACCGCCGTCGACCTCGAGACGCTGCGCGAGGTGGGCGCCGCCCTGTCCCGCGTGCCCGAGGGCTTCGCCGCCAATTCCAAGATCACCCGCCAGCTCGAGGCCAAGAAGAACGCCATCGAGAGCGGCGAGGGCATCGACTGGGCGACCGGCGAGGCGCTGGCCTTCGGCAGCCTGCTGCTGGAAGGCCACCGCATCCGCCTCTCGGGCGAGGACGTGCAGCGCGGCACCTTCAGCCACCGCCACTGCGTCCTGATCGACCAGAACAACCAGGCGGAATACATGCCGCTGAACAACATCCGCGAAGGCCAGAAGCGGATGGAAGCCTTCAACTCGCTGCTCAGCGAGATGGGCGTGCTCGGCTTTGACTACGGCTATACGCTCGCCGACCCGAACACCCTGACGCTGTGGGAAGGCCAGTTCGGCGACTTCGCCAATGGCGCGCAGGTGGTCATCGACCAGTTCATCGCCTCGGCCGAGACCAAGTGGCTGCGCATGTCGGGCCTGGTGATGCTGCTGCCGCATGGCTACGAGGGCCAGGGTCCGGAGCATTCCTCCGCCCGCCTCGAGCGCTACCTGCAGCTCTGCGCCGAGCGCAACATGGCGGTCTGCAACTTCACGACGCCGGCGAACTACTATCACGCGCTGCGCCGCCAGCTGAAGCGCAACTACCGCAAGCCGCTGATCGTCATGACGCCGAAGTCGCTGCTGCGGCACAAGCTGGCGATCAGCAGCCTGGCGGACTTCGCCACCGGCAGCAGCTTCCAGACCGTGATCCCGGAGGCGGATGCCATCGGCCCGGCCGAGAAGGTGAAGCGCGTCGTGCTCTGCAGCGGCAAGGTCTATTACGACCTGCTGCAGGAGCGCCGCGACAAGAAGATCGACGACGTGGCGGTTGTCCGCCTCGAGCAGATCTATCCCTTCCCGCGCCTGTCGCTGGCCCGCGTCCTGGCCGAGTACAAGAACGCCGAGATCGTCTGGTGCCAGGAGGAGCCCGAGAACATGGGCGCCTGGACCTTCGTCGACCGGCGCATTGAGAAGGTGCTGAAGGAGCTGGGCCACAAGGCGCAGCGTCCCACCTATGTCGGGCGCGAGGAGGCGGCGAGCCCCGCCACCGGCTCGGCCAAGGTGCATCAGCAGCAGCAGGAAGCGCTGGTCCGCAGCGCCCTCGGCCTGGCCTGATCGACCTTTCCCTGCGCGAGGCGCCGCGACAGCGGCGCCTCGCGCATCCGTTTTTACGAAGCTGACCTTTAGCACCGGCAAAGAGGCGACGGCAGAATGACCGATATTGTGGTGCCCCCCCTGGGCGAGAGCGTCTCCACCGCGACCATCGCGAAGTGGATGAAGAAGGCCGGTGAGGCCGTGGCTGCCGACGAGCCGCTGGTGGAGCTGGAGACCGACAAGGTCACGGTGGAGGTCAATGCCCCCGCCGCCGGCGTGCTGGAATCGATCGTCGCCGAGGAAGGCGCCGAGGTCGAGCCGGGCGCGGTGCTCGGC
>NZ_MLCO01000139.1 GCF_001982615.1 Teichococcus deserti
CCCCCGACGCCGCCCCGCCGCGCGCCCTGCCCCCGGCGCCAGCAGGGTGGCCAGCGCCGGGGGCAGGGCGCGCGGCGGGGCGGCGTCGGGGGCGTAGCGGTTGCCGGTCGCCAGACAGGCCGCGAATTGCAGCCAGAAGCCCTCGGCGGTCGCGCTGACGCCGCGGACGGTGCCGCGCGGCGCCAGGCTGTATTCGTTGAGCTCGCCGACCGGCCCGTCCAGGGTGATGCGCAGCCCCGGCCGGGCCAGCTCCGCCTGGGCGGCCACACGGGCGGCGATGGCGGGCTGCTCGGCGCGCAGCCAGTCCAGCAGGGCGGCCACGGCCGCCGGCAGCGGGGTCGGCGGCAGCGGCGGCTGCGCCGGGTGGGACGCCATCAGCCGGCGCAGATAGAGCGGCCCGCCCGCCTTCGGCCCGGTGCCCGACAGCCCATGCCCGCCGAAGGGCTGCACGCCGACCACGGCACCGATCAGGTTGCGATTGACATAGACATTGCCGGCGCCGGCGGCTTCGGTCAGGGCGGCGATGCTGTGGTCGATGCGCGAATGCACGCCGAAGGTCAGGCCATAGCCGGTGGCGTTGATGGCGCGGATCAGCGCCGCCTCACCGCCACGGCGATAGCGCAGCACATGCAGCACCGGGCCGAAGATTTCTTTCTGGAGATCATCGATCGAGGCGATCTCGATCAGGGTCGGCGGAACGAAATGGCCCTTGGCGCAGGCGTCGGGCAGCGGCACCGCATGCACGGCGCGGCCCTTGGCGCGCATCGCCTCGATATGGTCGCCGATGCCCCGGGCGGCTTCCGCGGTGATGACCGGGCCGATATCGACCGACAGCCGGTCGGGGCAACCGAGAGACAGTTCCGCCATGGCGCCGCGCAGCATGGTGAGGACGCGGTCGGCCACCTCCTCCTGCAGGCAGAGCAGCCGCAGCGCCGAGCAGCGCTGCCCGGCGCTGTCGAAGGCCGAGGCGATGACGTCGCCCACCACCTGCTCGGCCAGGGCCGAGGAATCGACCACCAGCGCATTCTGCCCGCCGGTCTCTGCGATCAGCGGCACCGGGGCCCCCGTCACGCCCAGGCGCTGCGACAGGGTGGCCTGGATCAGCCGGGCGACCTCGGTGGAGCCGGTGAACATCACGCCCTGCACCCGGGCATCGGCCACCAGCGAAGCGCCGACCTCGCCCTGGCCGGGCAGCAGCTGCAGCGCGGCGCGGGGGATGCCGGCGGCGTGGAACAGGGCGACGGCGGCGGCGGCGATCAGCGGCACCTCCTCGGCCGGCTTGGCCAGCACCGGATTGCCGGCAGCGAGGGCCGCCGCCACCTGGCCGGTGAAGATGGCCAGCGGAAAGTTCCAGGGCGAGATGCAGGCGATCGGGCCGAGCGGGCGATGCTCGCCGGTGAAGCCGCGCGCCTGGGCGGCGTAGTAGCGCAGGAAATCGATGGCCTCGCGCACCTCGCCGATGGCGTTGGGCAGCGACTTGCCGGCCTCGCGCACGATCGGGCCGAGCAGGGCGGGCAATTGCTGCTGCATCAGGTCGGCGGTGCGGTCGAGCAGATCGGCGCGGTCACCCGGCGCCACCGCGGCCCAGATGGGGGCGAAGCGGGCGGCGGCGGAGAGCGCAGCCTCGACCGAGCCAGCACCGGCCTCGCGCGCCTCGCCGACGATGTCGCCGTTGTCGGCGGGGTTCGTCACCAGGAAGGGCGCGCTGTCCTCGGTCACCTCCTTGGCCAGCATCGGCGCGGCGGTGTAGCGGGCGCGCGCCGCGGCCAGGGTGGCGGAGAGGGCGGCCAGCGCCTGCTCGTTCGCCAGGTCCAGCCCGCCGGAGTTCTTGCGTTCCGCCCCGAACAAAGCGAGGGGTGCGGCGATGCCGTCATGCGGCCGGCCGGGCGGCGTCAGCGCCGCGGCCTCGGCCACCGGGTCGGCGGTCAGCGCCGCGACCGGCACCGCCGGGTCGTTGATGCGGTTGACGAAGGAGGAATTGGCGCCGTTCTCCAGCAGCCGCCGCACCAGATAGGCCAGCAGCGTCTCATGCGTGCCGACCGGGGCGTAGATGCGGCAGGGGCGGTCCAGCTTGCCGGTGCCGACGACCTCTTCGTAGAGCGGCTCGCCCATGCCGTGCAGGCATTGGAACTCGTATTGCCCGGGCTTCCAGGCGGCGGGATCGGCCATCTCATGGATGGCCGCCAGCGTCCGCGCATTGTGCGTCGCGAATTGCGGGAAGACCGCGTCGGGCGCCGCCAGCAGCCGCCGGGCGCAGGCCAGGTAGGAGACGTCGGTGTGGATCTTCCGCGTGAAGACCGGGAAGCTGTCCAAGCCGTCGAGCTGGGCGCGCTTGATCTCGCTGTCCCAATAGGCGCCCTTGACCAGGCGGACCATCATCCGCCGGCGGGTGCGGCGCGCCAGGTCGATGACGAAATCCACCACATAGGGCGCGCGGCGCTGATAGGCCTGGATGACGAAGCCGACGCCGTCCCAGCCGGCCAGCCGCGGGTCGGCGGCCAGCGCCTCCAGCAGGTCGAGCGACAGCTCCAGCCGGTCGGCCTCCTCGGCATCGATGTTCAGCCCGATGTCGTAGCGGCGGGCCAGCATGGCAAGGGAGGCGACGCGCGGCAGCAGCTCGGCCATGACGCGGGAATGCTGGGCGCGGGCATAGCGCGGATGCAGCGCCGACAGCTTGATGGAAATCCCCGGCCCCGCCTGGATGCCGCGCCCGGCCGAGGTCTGGCCGATGGCATGGATCGCCGTCTCGTAATCCTTCAGGTAGCGGGCCGCATCGGCCGCGGTGACCGCCGCCTCGCCCAGCATGTCGTAGGAATAGCGGAAGCCTTTCTGCTCCATGGCTTTCGCCCGGGACAGCGCCTCGTCGATGGTCTGGCCGGTGACGAATTGCTGGCCCATCAGCCGCATCGCCATGTCGACGCCGCGGCGGATCACCGGCGCGCCGGCGCGGCCGATCAGCCGGGTGAGCGCGGCGCCGAGCCCGGCCTCGGTGTCGGGCACCGCCAGCCGCCCGGTGACCACCAGCCCCCAGGTGGCCGCGTTGACGAAGAGCGACGACGCATGGCCGAGATGCGAGCCCCAGTCGCCGCCGCCGATCTTGTCGCGGATCAGCGCATCGCGGGTGGCGCTGTCGGGGATGCGCAGCAGCGCCTCCGCCAGGCACATCAGCGCGACGCCTTCCTGGCTGGACAGGGAAAACTCCTGGACCAGGGCCTCGACGCCGCGGCCGGGGGGCTTGCCGCGCAGCGCGGTGACCAGCTTCTCCGACAGCGCCGTCGCGGCCGCGTTCTGCGCCGGCGCCAGCTGGGCGGCGGCGAGCAGAGGGGGCAGGCAGTCAGTCTCGGCGCGGCGGAAGGCCGCGGTGACGGCGGCGCGCAGGGGCGATTGCGGCAGCAGCTCGGCGGCCAGCGGGGCGAAGGGCGAAGCGGTGTCGCGCATGGCGCGGAGGTCCTCGGCAAACGAGCGAAAAACCTAGCGAGGGGGCAGGCGGATCAGTATCGGTTGATTTGGCCGGATGGCCGGATAAAACACGGTGAAGAAGCCAGGGCGTAGAGAAAGATGCAGGAAATTGACCGGATCGACCGCAGCATCCTGGATATCCTGCAGCGCGACGGCCGCATCACCAACCAGGAGCTGGCCGAGCGCATCGGCCTGTCCCCCACCGCCACCAGCGAGCGCCTGCGCCGCCTGCTGCGCGACGGCTTCGTCAGCGGCTTCGGCGCCCGGCTGGACCCGCATCGGCTGGGCTTCGGGCTGCTCGTCTTCGTCGAGGTCTTGTTGGACAAGACCACGCCCGACATCTTCGAGAAATTCGCCGCCGCCGTCATCCGCGCCCCGGAGGTGCTGGAATGCCACATGGTGGCGGGCGGCTTCGACTATCTGGTGAAGACGCGGCTGCGCGACATGGCCGCCTACCGCGCCTTCCTGGGCGAGGTGCTGCTGAACCTGCCCGGGGTGAAGGAGACGCGGACCTATGCCGTCATGGAGGAAGTGAAGAACGACGGCCCGCTGCCGCTCAGGTGAGGCGCCCCTGGCAGGCCCGCCAGACGCGCTCCGGCGTCAGCGGCATGTCGAGATGGGCGAGGCCCAGCGCGTCGGCGACGGCGCCGACCACGGTCTGCGGCGCGCCGATGCAGCCGGCCTGGCCGGCGCCCTTGGCGCCCAGCGGGTTGCGGGCTGTCGGATGCTCGTTGAACAGCACTTCCAGCCAGGGCAGGTCGGCGGCGCGCGGCAGGCAATAGTCGTTCAGCGAGGCGCTGAGCAGCTGGCCGCTTTCGGCGTCGTAGCGGATGGCCTCCAGCAGGGCCTGGCCGATGCCCTGGGCCAGCCCGCCCTGCACCTGGCCGGCGGTCAGCAGCGGATTGACCATGGTGCCGTAGTCATCCACCGCCAGGTAGCTCTGCAGGAAAACCTCGCCCGTTTCGGGGTCGACCTCGGCCTCGGCCAGGTGGCAGCCATTGGGGAAGACGATCTGGTCGTTCGGGTTGTGCGCGTCGCTGTCCAGCGCGGCCGCCCCACCATGCTCGATGATTCTTCTCAGTTCGACCGCTGCCCCATCCGGGCTGGTGAAGCGGGCCTCGGCGAAGGTCAGCGCGGCAGGGTCGGCCTGCAGCAGGGTGGCGGCCAGCGCGCGGGCCTTCCCCAGGAATACGTCGAGCGCCAGGACCAGCGCGGTGCCCGCCAGCGGCAGGCTGCGCGCCCCGCCATGACCGCCGCCGCGCGGCAGCAGGTCGCTATCGGCCTGCATCAGCGTGAAACAATCCTCGGGCAGGCCGAGGCGGCTGGCGGCGATCTGGGCGAAGCTGGTGGCCAGCCCCTGGCCGTTGGACTGGGTGCCGGTCAGCAGCCCGATCTTACCCTCGGGCAGGATGCGGATGGCGCCTTCCTCGGTCGGCGCGCCGCGCGAGGTCTCCAGGAAGCAGGCCAGGCCCAGCCCGCGCAGCCGGCCTTTTGCTGCGGAGGCGGCCTGGCGCGCCGGGAAGCCGGCATGGTCGGCCGCCTTCAGGGCGGTCGCCAGATTGTCGTGGAAGCGCGCCGTGTCCATCGGGATGCCGAGCGCGCTGACATGCGGGAAGCGGGCGATGAAGTTGCGGGCGCGGAGCTCGGCGCGGTCCAGGCCCAGCTGCAGGGCGGCGACGTCGATCAGCCGCTCGATGATGTAGTTGGCCTCGGGCTTGCCGGCGCCGCGATAGGCATCGACGGGGGTGGTGTTGGTCAGTGCCCCGCGCGAGGACATAGCCACCGCCGGGATGGCATAGACCCCGCCCATCGCCGCCATCGGCGCCGTGGTATGCGCCCCCGGCCCAAGGGCGGAGACATAGGCGCCGAGCCCGCCGATGATCTCGACCTCGAGGGCCAGGAACTTGCCCTCGGCGTCGAGCGCCAGCCGCGCGGTGCTGACATTGTCGCGGCCATGCGCGGCGGTCGAGAAATCCTCCATGCGCTGGGCCAGCCAGCGCAGCGGCCGGCCCAGCTGCCGCGCCGCCCAGAGCAGCGCGACATATTCGGGATGAAGGACATTCTTCATGCCGAAGCCGCCGCCGACATCGGGGCAGGTGACCTGGATGCGCTCAGGCGGCAGGCTCAGGCAATGCGCCAGGTCGCGGCGCAGGCCATGGACGTCCTGGCCGCTGACCACCAGATGCAGCCGGCCGGTCGCCGTGTCGTGCCGCGCCAGCACGCCGCGATTCTCCAGCGGCGCCGCGGTGACCCGGTTGTTGACCAGGGTCAGGCTGACCTGATGCGCGGCGGTGGCGAAGGCAGCCGCCACCTTCTCCGGCTCGCCGCGGCGGAAATGGAAGGCGCAGTTGCCCGGGATCTCCGGGTAGAGCTCCGGTGCGCCGGGGAGGAGCGCGGCCGCGTTGTCCGTCACCGAGGCCAGCATCTCGTAATCGATCGCCACCAGCTCGGCCGCATCGCGGGCTGCGGACAAGGTATCGGCGAGAACCAGCGCGACGGGCTCGCCCACATGGCGGACCCGGTCGACCGCCAGGGCGTGGCGCGGCGGCGCCACCAGGCCATTCACCACCTCGGCCGACATGGCGCAGGGCAGCGGCCGCAGCCCCGCCGTCAGCAGATCGGCGCCGGTGATGACGGCGACGACGCCGGGCAGCGCCCGCGCCTCGGCTGCGTCGATCGCGCCCAGCACCGCATGGGCATGCGGCGAGCGGACAAAGACGGCCTGCAGCGCGTCGGGGGCGGGCAGGTCTTCCAGGTAGCGCCCCTCGCCGCGGAGAAAGCGCTGATCCTCCTGCCGGCGGCGCGAGCGCGGGTCGCGGAAGATCAGGTCGGGGGCGGCGGCGGCATCGGCAGGGGTCATGCCCCCATTCTTGACGAGTCTGGCGCCGGGCGGAAGGCGCCGTCCTGCAGCCAGGGCGCGGCGGCGCTGACCTCCAGCGCTGCGGCCAAGGCGACATCCTCGGAAAAGCCGCGGCCGATCAGCTCCTGGCCGGAGACGCAGTCCTCCAGCAGCCGTCCGATCGCCGGCGCCGCGGCCTGGAAACCGTCGCGGGCGAGTTCCGCCTCGGGCGAGAGCGGATCGTCCAGATGCGACAGGATGGCGCCGGCGCCCAGCCAGTCCTCGACGGCCGGGCGCAGGCTGCCATCGGGCCAGCGCTCGCCGGCCGGGACCAGGCCGATCGGGCCGCCCTGCGCCAGCTGGCGGGCGGCGTGCGCAACGGCCGCGGCATTGCGCAGGCAGCCGGCCAGCAGCGGCGTGCCGCCCGCCGCCAGCGACAGCCGCGACCCGTTCGGGGAGGGCAGCAGCAGAGAGGATCCTTCAGGCAGGGTGGCAAGGCTCGCCGGTGACAGGCTCCACTGCCCGCCGCCGGCGCGGCGCGGCCGGGCCAGCAGGGCGCCGAGCGCTTCGGCGCGGGCGGCGGCGGCGACCTCGTCGCCATGCGGAAAGGGATACACGGTGACGCTACGCGCCAGCGCCACGTCCAGCGCCGTGCCGAAGGACAACACGTCGACGACGACCAGGACAGCGACCTCGGGCTGCAGCGCCTCGAGCCCCGCCAGGCCCCATTCCAGCCGGATCATTCTGACCCTCTCCCTGCCAGCCGCAGCCCTGGGGACGGTTTTCCCTCGTAAAACCAAGCCAAAAAAAAGGCGGTGCCGAAGCACCGCCGAGTTTAGGGAGGAAACGTCCAAGAAAGAACGACCGAGGCAGTGCCGTCGATCGTCGAAGAGGAATATAGAGCGACCCATGCGTTCACGCAAGTGTGAGAGTGCGTTGCAGCAAGATGGCTGGAATGCAGCCTGCGCGGGGCTCGACGGCCAAGTTTTCGATGCCTTTACAATGGCTTGGCCTTGGCCATTCGCTGCCTGCCGGCGGTGGCCGGTGCCCTCGGCAGACGGTGGGTGTGGCTGATGTCTCGGTGTAGCTGTGCCCCTTAAGAATTTGTTTTAGTTGGATGATCCGGCGGAGTCCCCTCGCGCGACCTCAGGGGGCGGGTTCCGCTGCGCCTTCGGCGATGCCCTGGCGCCAATAGGCGGCTGCCCGGAAGGAACCGCGCGGCAGGGCCAGAGTCTGGCCGAAATGCTCGCGCAGGGCCCTGGCCGTCGCCGCCTCGCAGGCTGCCCAGGCCGAGGCGGTGCCGGGTGTCTCCAGCCCAACCGGCCAGTCGACCGCCTGCACCGCCGCCAGCAGTTTTTCGCCGCAAGCGGCACCGTCGCGCGGCAGCCAGGTCACGGGCATGCCGGGCGGGTGGCGCAGGTGCTGGCGCTCGGCATCATTGGCGACCTCGATCAGCACCTGGCCGCGTGCCTCGGCCGGCATGTCTTCCAGCGCGCGGGCGATGGCGGGCAGCGCCGTCTCGTCGCCGGCCACCAGGGTCCAGCCCTGCAGCGGGATATGTCCGCCGCCCGGCCCGGCGACGCCCAGCCAATCGCCCGGCCGCGCCCGCATGGCGAAGCGCGAGCCCGGGCTGGCATCCCCATGCGTGACGAAATCGATGTCGAGCTCGTTGCGCGCCAGGTCGACCCGGCGCAGCGTGTAGGTCCGCCGCGTCAGGGCACAGTCAGAAAAGTCGGGCTGGCCGCTGTCGGTCAGGGTCGGCCAGCGCGGCTCGGGGGCGGCGCCCGTGCCGGTGCCTTCCTCGGGCAGCAGCAGCTTCACATGCATCATCTCGGCGTCGAAGCGCTCGAAGCCCTGGCCGGTGACGGTGACGCGGCGCATCTGCGGCGTCACCTCCACCACCCGCGCCACGCGCGCCACGCGGAAGTTGTGCGGCCGGCTGCCCGGGCCGCTCTCGCCGGCGCCGCGCCAGACGATGCCCAGCTTCTCTTCCGGGGCGAAGGCCTCCAGATGGCCGGCGACGGTCGACTTGGCATCGGCCAAGCGGTCGGGCTCGGCGGCCTCGATGCGGAGCGCAATGGCGCCGGGTTCCAGCTTCAGGAAGGCGCTGCCGCCAGGGAAGTCGATGCGGGTGTCGTCCACCGGGCCCTGGATGGTCAGGCCGTGGCTGGCCATGTGCTCGCGGAAGGTCTGGATTAGCGCATCGGGCTGGCGGGCGCTGGCGCGCGCCTCGGTGATCAGGCTGGCCATTTTTCTTCCAGTTTTTCTTTCAGATCCCGCCCGAGGGGAGGTCGGCCCAATGGGCGCCCTGCATCGGGATGGCCAGGAAGCGCTCGTTCAGCTGCGCCATGGTCGCCGCCGGGTCGAGGTCGCCGCAGCGGTCGGGATGGCACCAGCGGGCCAGGGCCTGCAGCATCACCAGATGCGCCGGCGTGTCGTTGAAGCCGTGCCAGATGGCATGGGCGCGGCCGGCCTGCACCGCCGGCAGCACCTCCAGCTTGCTGCGGCGGATCACCGCGGCCAGCGCCTCGGAGGCGGCGGCCGGGGCGATGCCCGGGCCCAGCGGGATGCCGCCGCGGGAGCCGTAAGGCCCGCCGGTCGCGACATAAAGCCAGGGATCGGCCGTGATCACCTGTTCCAGCGAGACATCGCCGGTGTTGGTCGGCAGCAGGTCGGCGCCGATGTTGTGGCCGCCGGCGAAGCTGACCATGGTGCTGTAGGCGCCGCGCCCGGGCGAGCTGCAGCAGGGCGTTCCGCCGGCATGGGCATGGACGAAGACGCGCGGCCGCTGCGTCACGCCCTGCAGCCGGTCGGCGATCTGCTGCCGGCCGCCGCCGTAGAATTCCCCGAATTTCCTCGCCTCGGCCTCGCGCCCCATGACCTGGCCGAGGATCGCCATGCTGCGCTGGGTATTGGCCATCGGGTCGACGAAGAAGTCGATCACCACCACGGGGATGCCCATCGCCGTCAGCCGGTCCGGCAGGTCGCCGCCATAGGGGCCAAGCGAGGCGAGGCTCGCGATCACCAGCTCCGGCGCGCCGGCCAGCAGCGCCTCGATCGACAGCCCGCCATTG
>NZ_MLCO01000014.1 GCF_001982615.1 Teichococcus deserti
GACCTGGGCGGCGTGACCGAGGCGATCGGCCAGCACAGCCTGCAGCTGGAATTCTTCCATGCCGACCGCAGCGGCCTGTCCTCCTCGCTCTTTGCCCGGCGCTGGGCCTACCAGGACGGCCAGGGGCGGCAGCGCTACTCGGCGCGCAACCGCCGCGCCTATGGCGGGCCGGACAACACCCAGGGCGCCGGCAACTGGGTGGCCTCGCTGGCCGGGCAGGACGTGCCGCTGCCACTGGGCGAGCTGTCCTACACTCTCGGCTATTCGTCGCGCCGTGCCGGGCTGGACAGCCTGCAGGCCGGCACCGCCGCGACCGAGCGCGGCACGGTCGCCGGCCTGTCCTGGGAGGTGCCGCTGGGCGGGGGCGTCACCGCCACCCCGCTGGTCGAATGGCTGCGGCAGGAGAATGCCGACGGGCTGCGCAGCCTGCGCCGCCAGGTGGTCACCGCCGGGGCCGAGCTGGCGCGCGGCCCGGTCAGCCTGGCCTATGTCTATGAATGGATGAAGGAGCGTGGCGACGAGGCCTCCCGCGCCGCGATGCACACCGCTTCGGCCAGTTACGAGCTGCCCTGGGTCGAGGGGCTGGTCTGGACGGTGGGCTGGCGCCGGCTGCGCGAGGAGGGCCAGGCTGCCAACGACTATGGCACCCAGCTGAGCTACAGCCTGAGGTTCTGAGGTCTTAGATCCTGGCCTCGGGCGCCGGCGCCGCCTCTGGCGGCCCGGCTGCGCGACATCGGCGGCGGCCCTTGGGGCGCTCGGCCGGCGGTGCCGGCCGCAGGCATCGCCGCGCCCCGGCGCCCCGCCTTCAAACAGGAAGGGCGGAGCCACTCCCGTGACCCCGTCCCCCCCAATGACCCAAGTCGGAAAAAGTCAGCGCCAGACGATTTCGGAGCGGGAGCAGGTCTCGAGCCCGCGGCGCTCCTGCTCGCGGCCGTTCATATAGACGATCTTCACGTCGACCGCGCAGCTGCGCCCGGCCGGCAGCTCGATCCAGCGGTCATAGCCCGGCTCCAGCACCTGCTCGCCCAGCCGGTCGCGGCCCCAGCTGCGGTCGGTGTTCAGCGAGACATAGAGCTCGCGGATGACGCTGCCCGAGCGGTTGACGAAGCTGAAGGACGGATCCCCCGCCACCCGCGTCGTCGCCCTCGCCCCGCTGCCGCGGATCGAGGCGCCCGCGCCGCCGCCGCCGGAGAACACCACCCGCGTCAGCGAGCAGGCGTTCACCTGCATCTTGGTCTCCTCCCGGCCGCCCTGGTAGCGGACGCGGATGTCGAGCACGCAGTCGGTCGCCTGCGGCGTCACATGCACCTGCTGCCCGGCCCCCAGCATGGACTGGCCCAGGATGTCGGGGCCCCAGTTGTCCAGCCGGGACGGCGAGACGAAGGCGCTCTCGATCGTCTGCCCCGACTGGTTGATCAGCCAGAATCGGTTCTGCGCCGAGGCCGGCGAAAGCGTCGCAGCGGCGGCGAGCATCAGCAGCGCCGCGAGGAAAACACGCACGGGGAAATCCTCCGGTCGAGGGAAGCGGAGCGGGCCTTTCCACGGTCTTTCTCGCCGCCGGACCCGCGTTACAAGAATGCGCCGTTCCGTGTCGTTCCACAACAAAGGGCACCGTTCACGCTTTCTACAGCGGCGCTTTTCCGGAAGCGTTTCCCGCGGCCGCGAAATGCGCTTAGGCTCGCGCGCATGGTCATGCTCGTCTCCCCGCGCCGCCTCGCCCTGCTGGCCGCGGCGCTGCTCGCCGGCTGCGCCGCGGGCGGCGCCCCGGATGCCGCCTCCGTCGCCGAGAATGGCGGCCGTCCACCGCGGC
>NZ_MLCO01000140.1 GCF_001982615.1 Teichococcus deserti
GGGTGGCGAGCCCGGATGGGACGGCGAACCCGGGTGGGGCGCGGGGCGGGCTGCGGCGCCGCCGTGTGGCCGCGCCGCGCGGCTGGCGTCGCTGGCTGCGCCCTGCCACCGCCTGGCTGCCCGCCCGCCGCCCGGCCGGCCGGCTGCGGCGGCTGAACCGCCCGTCGCAGCTGCCGATGCGGCTGCTGTTCTGGGCCGTCATCCTGCTGCCCGGCACCATCCTGGCGCTGCAATCCTGGCAGGCCTGGGAGCAGAGCTGGGCCGAGGCCTCGGTCGAGATGGAGCGCTCGGCCGCGGCGGCGGCCGAATATGCCCGCCGCGTGCTGGATGGCCACCGCCTGCTGGCGCAGCGCGCCAACGACCTGCTGATCGGCCTGTCCGACGACACCATCCGCCAGGAGGAGGCGGCGATCAGCAGCCAGCTGGCCCAGCTGGTCGAGGAATCCGGCGGCGAGCGGATGGTCTCGATCAGCGCCTTCGACGACGAGGGCGAGCCGCTGGTCAGCGGCAGCATGCTGGGCCTGCCGCGCGACGGCCGCTATGCGACGCGCGACTACAACCGGCTGCTGCGCGCCGCCGCGCCGCCGCGCGCCCTGATCAGCGGCCCCTATGAGGGTCGGATCGGCGGCACCCGCTTCTTCGCCGTCAGCATGCGGCGCGAGCACAGCGGCAATGCCCAGCCGGCCGGCGCCTATGACGGGGTGATCAACGTCACCATCCGCATCCCCGAGGCCTCGGCGGCGCTGCAGCGGCTGCTGAAGAACCCGGCCGACCAGCTGGCGCTGCGCCGCCGCGATGGCGCCGCCCTGGCGCAGACCGCCGCCGATGACGGGAGCTGGGCGGCGGCGCAGCGCCTGCTGCAGCCGGCGCTGCAGGCCGGCGCGCGCGAGGGCGAGCTGCGCCGCCCCTGGTCGCGCGAGGCCGGGCAGAGCGTCGTCGTCTTCCACGCCGTCGAAGGCTGGGACGTCTATGCCGTGGCCACCCGGCCGCGCGCCGAGATCATCGCCGACTGGCTGGCCACCGTCGGCGGGCTGCTGATGTTCGGCCTGCCCTCGATGCTGGCGCTGCTGGCGCTGGTGCTGGTGGTGCGGCGCGGCCAGGGGCTGATGCTGACCCACAATGTCGGGCTGGAACAGCGTGTGGCCGAGCGCACCGCGGCGCTCGCCTCCAGCGAGGAGCGGCTGCGCCTGGCCCAGGAAGCCTCCGGCGTCGGCGTCTGGGAGCAGGAGCTCGGCCCCGGCGGCCGCGCCATCTGGTCGGCCGAGCAGTACCGCCTGCTGGGCCTCGACCCCGAGGCCGGGCCGGTCGGCGCCCGCGCCCTGCTGCGGATGATCGAGCCGGCCGACCGCTGGGCGGTGCTGCGGGCGCTGCGCGGTCGCACGCCGCAGGCGCATCTGCGGCTGAAGCGGGCCAATGACGGGGCGCTGCGCTGGCTCTCGGTCAGCGGCGTGCGGGTGCCGGCCGGCGCCGGGCGGCCGCCGCGGCTGATCGGCATCGCCGCCGACATCACCGAGCGCCATGCCAATGCCGAGGCGCTGCGCGACGCCGAGATGCGCTATCGCGCGCTGTTCGAGGTCTCGCCCTTCGCCGTCTTCATCCTGGACCCGCAGACCGACGCCATCCTCGATGTCAATGCCCGGGCCTGTTCCGACTACGGCTACAGCCGGGAGGAATTCCGCCGGCTGGCGCTGCAGGACATCGACGCCCGCGACGCCGAGGAACCGCGCGGCCCGATGGCCGCCGCCATCGTCAGCAGCGCCGCCGCCGCCGCGGCCGGCGTGGCGCCGCTGCCGCGGGTCGGACCCGTCCCCGGTGCCCTGCCGGAGACGCCGCTGCCAGGGCAGGGGCCCTTCGGCCTGCCGGGCGCCGGCATCGCCACGACGCTTGCGGCGGCTGCGCCACCGGCCGCCGACGGCCCCGCCGCCGCGCGGCCGCGCGGCCCGCGCGAGGTGCAGGAATACGAGACCCGCTACCGCACCCGCGGCGGCGGCTTGCGCGACGTGCTGGTCCGTGTCCAGGGCGTGCATCTGCGCGGCCACAACGTCTCCTATGCCGCGCATATGGACATCACCGCCCGCAAGCGCGCCGAGGAGGAGCGGCTGCTGCTGGCACGCGAGGTCGACCACCGCGCCAAGAACGTGCTGACCCTGGTTCAGGCGGCGCTGCGGCTGACGCCGAAGGAGGACGCCGCCGCCTATACCTCGGCCGTCGAGGGCCGGGTCATGGCCCTGGCCCGCGCCCACACCCTGCTGGCCGAGGCCTATTGGACCGGCGCCGAGCTGCGCGCGCTGCTGGAGGGGGAGCTGACCGCCTTCCTCGCCCCGCTCGACGGCCAGGACATGCCCCAGGTCACGCTGGAGGGGCCGCCGGTCATGCTCCCCCCCGCCGCCGCCCAGGGCGTCTCGATGGTGCTGCACGAGCTCGCCACCAATGCCACCAAGCACGGCGCCCTGTCGCGGCCCGGCGGCCGCGTCACCGTCGGCTGGTCGCTGCTGGAGCCGGCCGGCCGCCTGGCGCTGCGCTGGAGCGAGGCCGGCGGACCGCCGGTGGAAGGGCCGCCGCAGCGCCAGGGCTTCGGCTCGCGCATGGTGGAGGCCACCATCCGCCGCCAATTGGGCGGCATGGTGCGGCGGCAGTGGCGGCGGGAGGGGCTGGATTGCGAGCTCGAGCTGCCGCTGCGGCAGCCCGACCGGCGGGACGCGGCGTAAGCCTGCCGCAGCTCTGTCCCGGCGGCGCGAATCCGGCCTGAAAGCTGGCTTTCCGCGCAACTGCCGGGAAAAGCGACGCAACGTTCCGCCCGGCCCATGGTTGGTGTTTGACCCGGCCAGCCGGGTCCGCTAGGCCCAGCCGACAGGAGTGGCGGAACCACTTCCTGGATGTTTTGGAGAGGCTTCGACAGAGCTTGTCGAAATCCTGCCAAAGCGTTTCCAAAAAAGTCACAGACGTGTGAAATAACAGTTCCCTCAGGGCGGGAATCTCCCGCATCGTTCGTTCCACTGGACCAAGCCGGGAGGAAAGACAGCGTGGCCGAGTTCTGGTCGGATTGGGGTATGCTGGCTTACCTGGCCGCAGCTGCCTGGGCCTTCTTCGAGGGCGAGACCTTCGTCATCCTGGCCGCCGCCGCAGGGCAGGCCACCGGGCTGATCGATCCCTGGATCCTGATGGTCTCGGTCTGGATCGGGTCCTTCCTGGGCGACCAGCTGTGGTTCACCCTCGGCCAGCGCTACGGCGTGCGGGCGCTGCGCAAGCTTCCCGCGGCCGAGAAGAAGGTGGCCCAGGCGCTGCGCTTCCTCGACAAATACGGCACGCTCTTCGTCCTGACCTTCCGCTTCGTTTATGGCGTGCGCAACGTGGCCTCCGCCGCCTGCGGCATCGCCGGCATGTCGCGGATCCGCTTCGCCTCGCTGAACTTCATCGCCGCCGGCATGTGGGCGGCCTCCTTCGTCGCCGCCGGCTGGTTCGCCGTCGCCTGGCTGGGCGAGGAGAACACCCGCCACGCCCTGGCCGGCATCGGCATCCTGGTGATCGGCTTCCTGCTCTACAAGCTGATCCGCTACTGGCTGCGCCCCAAGGTGCCGGCCGAGATCGCCGATCTGCCGCCGGTGGCCCGCACCCACCACCTGACCCGCATGACCCCGCCCGACGCGGCGGCCAAGAAGGACGCCACGCTGAAGCGCGTGGCCGTCTGAGGCGGTCCGGCGGGGCGCGATCGCCCCGCCTTTTTTCTTTTCCGGTAAATTCCTGCCCTGCCGCAGTGACTTCCACCCTCCTGCCGCGTTGCCCCGGCGCAGCGTGAGCGGAGGGGTTGGATGCGGCGTCGCCGTTGGTGGAAGGCAGGGCTGGCCACGGCCCTGGTCCTGATGGTTTCGGCCTGCGCCTCGGCCCCGCCGCCGCCCCGCCCCGACAGTGTCCAGCAACTGTCCCCCTGGCGCGCCCGCATCGCCGGCGCCGCCCTGGCCGAATGGCAGGCCTGGGGCCAGCTGACCGTCGATGGCTGGCCCGAGGCCCTGCCGCGCGAGCCTGACCCACGCCTCTTCGACCGCGTCCTGACCTATTGGGGCGCCGTGCCGACCGAGGGGCCGATGGTCATCCGCCGTCACCAGGAAACCCACGACGCCCTGCTGGCCGGCCTGCAGGAAGGCGCCGCCGAGCCCGCTGGCTTCGGCGCCCCGCCGGCGGCCGCGCCCGTGGCGCTGCCCTCGATCTCGCTCTGGGCCTATCCCGCCTGGTCGGCCGCCTTCATCAGCCACGTCATGGCCACCGCCGGCGTGCCAAGCTTCACCTTCACCCCGGCCGCCGCCCACGCCCACTACATCGACAACCTGCTGTGGCAGGCCCAGTCCAACCCTGACCAGGCGCCGTTCCGCCCGCATGCGCCGTCGGATTACGCACCCCGGCCCGGAGACCTGCTCTGCGCCGACCGGTCGCGCATCCCGCTGCTGCATTGGCAGGACCGTCTGGCCGAAGGCGGCCAGTTCCGGCCGATGCATTGCGACGTGGTGGTCGCCACCGGCGGCGGCCTGGTCCAGGCCATCGGCGGCAACGTCCTCGACGCGACCGTGCTGCGCCGCTTCCCCGCCGACGCCCAGGGGCGCGCCCTGCCGCCGCCCTATGACAAGGCGCCCTTCATGCTGGTTCTGGAGAACAGGCTGGATCAGGGGCGATGAAAGGGGGCAGGGGCAGGCCAGGGGAATGAATTCCCCTGGACCCCTTCTTCTTTCTGTCCTCCTGGCGGTCTGACGGCCAGCACTTCAACATCACCGACATCCAGGCATCGCGGTGGGGCGCCATTCCGTGGCAACGGCGCTCCTTTTCACGGGCGACGGGCCGTTGATGTCCCATCTCCATGTGGACACGGCGGTTTGGAAGAATGGGGAATGACCCCCGGCCTTGAGCCTGTCTTGGCTTTACTCCGCCGCCAGCAACCGGCTCGCCGAGGGATCCAGCACCCGCACACGCCCGTCCGCCTCCAGCATGTCCATGCCGGCCAGCCAAGCCTCGAATTCCGGGGCCGGCCGCTGCCCCTGCAGCTGTCGCAGGGCCAGGATGTCGTGGAAGGACAGGCTCTGGTAGTTCAGCATGATGTCGTCGGCGCCCGGCACGGCGATCAGGAAGCTGACTCCGGCATTGCCCAGCAGCGTCATCAGCGTGTCCATGTCGTCCTGGTCGGCCTCGGCATGGTTGGTGTAGCAGACGTCGACGCCCATCGGCACGCCCAGCAGCTTGCCACAGCAATGGTCCTCGAGGCCGGCGCGGATGATCTGCTTGCCGTCATAGAGGTATTCCGGGCCGATGAAGCCGACCACAGTGTTGACCAGCAATGGCCGGAAGGCGCGGGCGACGCCATAGGCGCGGACCTCGACGGTCTGCTGGTCGATGCCGTGATGCGCATCGGCCGAGAGCGCCGCGCCCTGGCCGGTCTCGAAATACATGACGTTCTGGCCGACCGTGCCGCGCTTCAGCGACAGCGCGGCATCCTCGGCCTCCTTCAGGACCGACAGGGCAACGCCGAAGCCGGCATTGGCGGCCTCGGTGCCGGCGATGGACTGGAAGACCAGGTCCACGGGCGCGCCGCGGTTGATCATCTCCAGCGTGTTGGTCACATGGGTCAGCACGCAGCTCTGCGTCGGGATGGCGTGGCGCTGGCGCAGGCGGTCCAGCATGTCCACCAGCGCGATGCAGTTGGGGACATTGTCGGTGGCGGGGTTGATGCCGATCACCGCGTCGCCGCTGCCCAGCAGCAGCCCGTCCAGGGTCGCGGCGGCGATGCCCGCCCGGTCGTCGGTGGGGTGGTTGGGCTGCAGCCGGCTGGCCAGCCGCCCTTCCAGGCCGATGGTGTTGCGGAAGGCGGTCACCACCCGGCATTTCCGCGCCACCACCATCAGGTCCTGGTTGCGCATCAGCTTGGAGACGGCGGCCACCATCTCCGGCGTCAGGCCGGGGGCCAGCGCCCCCAGCGTCGCGCTGTCGGCCGCCGGCGACAGCAGCCAGTCGCGGAAGGCGCCGACCGTCATCGCGCGGACCGGGGCGAAGGCGGCGGCGTCATGGCTGTCGATGATCAGCCGGGTGACCTCGTCCTGCTCATAGGGGACCAGGGCTTCGTTGAGGAAATCGGTCAGCGGCAGGTCGGCCAGGGCCATCCGGGCGGCGACGCGGCGGGCATCGCTTTCGGCGGCCAGGCCGGCCAGCTCGTCGCCCGAGCGGCGCGGCGAGGCGGCGGCCAGCAAAGCGCGGAGGTCGGCGAAGACATGGCGCTCGCCCCCGGCCAGGCTGCTGCGTCGGGTCATGGCCGGGGTCTCCTCGCTTGGGGCTCAGCCGGGCTCGGCGCGGGGCGGGGTGGTGTCGCCTTCGCCCAGCGCACGCTGCAGCAGCACCGAATCCAGCCATTCGCCATGCTTGCGCCCGACCGAGCGCAGCACGCCGACCTGGCGGAAGCCGGCCGCCTCGTGCAGCTTCACCGAGGCGACATTGGCGCTGTCGCCCACCACCGCGATCATCTGCCGCAGGCCGATGGCGGTGCAAGCCTCGATCAGCGCCGCCAGCAGCAGCCGGCCGAGGCCTTTGCCGGCCGAATCGGCGGCGACGTAGATCGAGTTCTCGACCGTATCGCGATAGGCGATACGCGGACGATAGGCCCCGGCATAGGCATAGCCGAGCACCACGCCGTCGACCTCTGCCACCAGATAAGGCATCCCGGCTGCGACCAGGGCAGCATGGCGGCGCTGCATCTCCTCCAGCGGGGGCGGGCTGATCTCGAAGGAGGCGCGGCCGGTGGCCACGTGGTGGCCGTAGATCGCGGTGATCGCAGGCAGGTCGGCGGGGCAGGCAGGGCGGATATGGGTCATGGCGGGACCGATCCAAGCAAGTTCCGCGCCTAGTCTTTCCGTGTTTCGCCCAGCCAGTCCAGGGCGCCTTGGCCAGCCGCGCGGCCGGTGGCGAAGCAGGCCTGCAGCAGGTAGCCGCCGGTGGGGGCCTCCCAGTCCAGCATCTCGCCGGCGGCGAAGATCCCGGGCCGGTCGCGCAGCATGAAGCGCGTATCCAGGGCGCCGAAAGAAATTCCGCCGGCGGAGGAGATGGCGCGGTCCAGCCCCTGGGTCCCAGTCAGCCGCAGCGGCATCGCCTTCACCAGCGCCGGCAGGGTGTCCTGCGACGCGCCGGCATGCAGCGCCTCCTGCACCAACGCGATGCCGACCGGGGCCAAGGCGATGGTCTTGCGCAGGAAGGCCGAGAGCGACTGGCCGCGCCGCGGGGCCGCCAGCCGGCGCGCCACCTCCGCCGCCTCCAGGTCGGGGCGTAGGTCGAGCTCCAGGGTGCAGGACCCGTTCGCGGCGATGGCCTCGCGCAGCGGCGCGGCCAGCGCATAGACGGCGCCGCCCTCGATGCCGTCGCGGGTCAGCATGGCCTCGCCGCGGCGGGTCTGGTCGGCGAAACTGAGAGAAATGCGCTTCAGCGGCGTGCCGGCGAAGCGCTCCACCAGATGCGCCGACCAGTCGATGCGGAAGCCCATATTCGCCGGGCGCAGCGGCGCCACCGGCACATCGGACAGACAAGAAACCCAGCCGCCATCGGCCCCGAGCCGCGGCCAGGAGGCGCCGCCCAGCGCCAGCACCATGGCGGCCGGATGCGCGGCGATCTCGCCCTCGGGGGTGGCGAAGCGCAGCCCGCCATCCGGGGAAAAGCCCAGCCAGTCATGCCGGGTGCGGATCTCGACGCCGGCGGCGGCCAGCCGGGCCAGCCAGGCGCGCAGCAGGGGAGATGCCTTCATCGCCTTCGGGAACACCCGGCCGGAGCTGCCGGTGAAGAGCGGCTGGCCCAGCCCCTCGGCCCAGTCCATCAGCGCCGACGGGGGGAAGGCCTCGATGGCAGCGGACAAGGCCGGCTCGGCGGCGCCGTAATGGCGGCAGAAGCCCGGCATCGGCTCGGAATGGGTCAGGTTCAGCCCGCCGCGCCCGGCCATCAGGAACTTGCGGGCCGGGGAGGGCATGCGCTCGAAGACCAGGGCGCGGCCGCCACGGGCGGCGATGGTCTCGGCGGCCATCAGCCCGGCGGGGCCGGCGCCGAGCACGGCGATCCAGGGGGAAGTCGGAAAGTCAGTCACCGCGGCCTTATGCCACGCGCCGCGCACTTCGCCCATTGGCAGGCGGCGCCGCGCGGCCTAACCCGCTGAGCCCTGGCTTTTCCCCCCCCCTGGCTTTCACCCGATCCGGATGCGCCGACGATGACCTCTGCCAATCCTGCTTATGTGCTGACGCTGAACTGCGCCAATCGTCCGGGTATCGTGGCGGCGGTCGCCACCGCGCTGTTCGAGGCCGGCGGCAATATCCAGGAAGCCCAGCAGTTCGACGACACGGCGACGCATCGCTTCTTCATGCGCGTGGTCTTCGACGTGGCGGCCGACATCGCCATCGAGGCGCTGCAGCAGGCGGTGACGCCGGTGGCGCAGCGCTTCGGCATGGGCTGGACGCTGCGGCCCAAGGGGGCGAAGCGTCGGGTCATGCTGCTGGTCAGCAAGTTCGACCATTGCCTGGCTGACCTGCTCTACCGCTGGCGCATCGGCGAGCTGCCGATGGAGCTCGCCGGCATCGTCTCCAACCATCCGCTGGAAACCTATGCGCATCTCGACTTCACCGGCGTGCCCTTCCACCACCTGCCCGTGACGCGCGCCACCAAGATGGAGCAGGAGACCGAGATCTGGCGCCTGTTCCAGGAGAGCGGCTCCGACCTGATGGTGCTGGCCCGCTACATGCAGGTGCTGTCGGACGGGCTGGCGGCCAAGCTGCCCGGGCGCTGCATCAACATCCACCATTCCTTCCTGCCCGGCTTCAAGGGCGCGCGCCCCTACCACCAGGCGCATGCCCGCGGCGTCAAGCTGATCGGGGCGACGGCGCATTTCGTCACCGCCGATCTCGACGAAGGCCCGATCATCGAGCAGGACGTCGAGCGCATCAGCCATGCCGACACCGCCGAGGACCTGATCCGCAAGGGCCGCGACATCGAGCGCCGCGTCCTGGCCCGCGCGATCTCCTTCTACCTGGAAGACCGCATCATCCTGAACGGCAACAAGACCGTGGTCTTCACGGGCTGACCGAGAAGCGCGCCCGGTAGGCGGAGGGCGTCACCCCCACCGCCGCCTTGAACTGCTGCCGCATGGCGAGGGCGCTGCCGAAGCCGCAGTCATCGGTCACCTGCTGCACCGGGCGGCCGGCTTCCAGCAGCGTGCGGGCCTGGGCGACTCGCTCGGCCAGCAGCCAGGCGCCGGGGCTCTGCCCCAGCGTCGCGCGGAAATGCCGGTGCAGCCCGCGCGGGCTGAGCGCCGCGGCGCTGGCCATGCGGGCGATGTCCCAGTCTTCCGCCAGCGATCCGCGCACCCGGTCGAGCAGCGGCGCCAGCAGGCTGCCGGCGCCGCGGGCGGGGGGCACCGGGCGCTCGACGAATTGCGCCTGGCCGCCCTGGCGCTGCGGCGGGATGACCAGGCGCCGCGCCACGGCATTCGCCTTCGCCGCCCCGAAGTCGCGGCGGATCAGGTGCAGGCAGAGGTCGAGCCCGGCAGCACTTCCGGCCGCCGTCAGCACCGAGCCCTCGTCGACATAGAGGACATCCGGCACCAGGGTCAGCCCCGGATGCTGTTCCGCCAGCGCCGGGAAATAGCGCCAGTGGGTGGTGGCGCGCCGCCCTTCCAGCAGCCCGGCGGCGGCCAGGACGAAGGCGCCGGAGCACAGCGACAGGATGCGCGCGCCGTTCTGGTGCGCCTCGCGCAGCGCGTCGCACAGCGCCGGCGGCACGGGCTCCTCCACGCCGCGCCAGCCGGGGACGATGATGGTGCCGGCGGCCTGCAGCAGTTCGGCCCCGCCATCGGCCAGGACGCGGATGCCGCCCTGGGCGCGCAGCGGCCCGGGCTCCAGGCTGGCGACCGCGCAGCAATACCAGGCCGCGCCGAATTCCGGGCGGGGCAGGGCGAAGACCTCGATCGCGCAGCCGAACTCGAAGGTGCAGAGCCCGTCATAGGCCAGCACCACGACACGGTCGTTGAAATCGATCTCTGGCATGATCCGGACCATAGGCGGCATTCCTGCCACTCACCACCAGAACCTGCGCCGCGGCAGGATCGGCCCCGTCAACAGGAGCCACCCGGCCATGAACAGCGTCACCGCCATCCCCGCCGCGCCCGCCGCCGAAGCCGAAGCGCATTTTTCCAAACGCCTGTCGCTGGAAACCGATTGCGCCGACGTCTCCGCCGCGATGGCGCTGCCCGACCCGGGCTTCGTGCTGCTCGATGTCCGCGGGCCCAAGGCCTATGCCCGCGGCCATGTGCCGGGCGCGATCAACCTGCCGCATGCCGCGATCACCGAGGAGACGTTGAAAGGCCACCCGGCCGGCACGCTCTTCGTCGTCTATTGCGCCGGGCCGCATTGCAACGGCGCCGATCGCGGCGCGCTGCGGCTGGCGCGGCTGGGCCTTCCGGTGAAGCTGATGCTCGGCGGCGTCACCGGCTGGATCGACGAAGGTTTTGACCTGGAGACGGCGGCTGTCGCGCAGGCGTGACGCTGAGCCGGGGCAGGGGGCGGTTTCCGCCGCGCCCCGGCCTTGGCAGGGTGCCGGCCGTGACCGGAGAAAGCCCTGCCATGCGCCACCGCTGCATCCCCCTGCTGCTCCTCGGCGGCTGCACCCTGCTGGCCGGGGCGCTGATGGGCGCGCCGGAAGCGCTGCCCGCCTCCGCTGGGGAGTGCCGGTTCGAGACGCTGTCGGCCGAGGATCAGCGGCGCTACCGCTCGCGCTACAACCGCCGCCTGCGCAACGACGGCCGCGCGGTCGCCGAGCGATGGCTGCGCGACCAGGCCTGCAGCACGCCGGAGGAACGCGCCGCCCGCCGCGCGCCGCGGGGGCGGGACGGCCGCCCCTGCACGCGCACCCGCGTGGAGATGCGCGTCACCCCCGGCTTCGGCGGCGAGGCCATGAGCATGGCCCCGGTCACCGTCTGTGCCGATTAGTCGACCTTGACCCGCGGCGCATGCGCCTTGCGGAGAAGATCGGCCAGCCAGAACATCAGCGAGCGCCAGAAGCCGTAGAGCCCCAGCTGGTGCCGGCGGTACAGGGAAACATAGGTCCACTGCGCGAAGCGGCCCTGGATGAAGGTGCCGTCGCCCAGCAGCCCCAGCCGGCCCAGGCTGCCGAAGGCATTGTAATGGCCCAGCGCCACCAGCGCGCCGCCATGCTTGTAGCGGAATTCCGGCAGGGGTTTCCCCGCCAGACGCGCCTCCAGCCCGCGCGCCAGCTGTTCCGCCTGCTGCTGCGCGACCTGGGCGGTGGCGGGCATCGGATGCGTCTCGCCCTCCGGCAGCAGGAAAGCGCAGTCGCCCAGCGCGAAGACATCGTCGTCGCGGCTGGTCTGCAGCGTCGGGCGGATCACCAGCTGGCGGCTGCGCACCGTCTCCAGCCCGTCGAGCCTGTCCAGGAAGGCGGGCGCCTGGATGCCGGCGGCCCAGACCTTCAGCGGCGCCGGGATGCGGCGGCCATCCTTCAGATGCATGGCCTCGGCATCGACCGCCACAACCTGGGCGCCGGTCAGCACCGTCACCCCCTGGCGGCGCAGCTCGCGCTGGGCGGCATCGGCCACCCGCTCGGGCAGGGCGCCCAGGATGCGCGGCGCGGTCTCGATCAGGGTCAGGCGCAGGCGGCGGCGCAGGTCGCCGACGCCATAGCCGGCGGCGAAGTCCAGCGCGGTGTTGATCTCGGCCGAGAGCTCGACGCCGGTGGCGCCGGCGCCGACGATGGCGATGTCCAGCGTCGCCTCGTCCGGCCCGGCCAGGCAGCGCAGCACCTGGTTGCGCAGCACGGCGTTGAACTCCTCGGCCTGGTCGCGGCTGTCGATGAAGGAGCAGTGCTCGCGCACGCCGGGGATGCCGAAGTCGTTGGCCCGGCTGCCCACCGCGATGATCAGGGTGTCGTAGGACAGCTCGCGCGCCGGCAGCACCTCCACGCCGTTGCGGTCGGCCAGCGCCGCCAGCCGGATCACCTTCCGCGCCCGGTCGAGCCCGGTCATCTCGCCGGGCCAGTAGCGGAAGTGGTGGCGGCTGGCCTGGACCACGAAGCTGACCTGCTCCTGCCCGGAATCAAGCGTGCCGGCGGCGACCTCATGCAGGCGCGGCTTCCAGATATGGCTGGCGTCGCGGTCGACCAGCAGGATCTCCGCCTTGGCCTGACCGCCCCGGGGACGGCCGAGGCGGCGGCCCAGCCGGGTCGCCAGATGCACGCCGCCGGCGCCGCCGCCGACGATGACGATCCGATGCGGGGTCGCGGCCATGGGGAAACTCCTGAGGCTGCCGCAGGCCGGGCCTGGGCGGGAAAAGACGCAAAAAAACCCGGGGGAAGATTATTCCCCCGGGTTCGTTGATGTCAGGCTTAGCAGCGCGGCCCGACGGTCTCAATGCGGGGAAGCCGATGTTCCGCGCGCCGAAGCTTGCGCGCCCGGGTCAATGATGCGCCGTCTCCGGCTTCGGACCATCGCCGCCGCTGGCGCCATGCGCATGCTGGCCGCGGCCGAAGCGGCGATGCGTTGCCTCGCGCATGCGCTGGAACACGACGTAGAGCATCGGGATCATGAAGATGCCGATAGTGGACGCCGCGATCATGCCGGCGAAGACCGGCGTCGAGACGGCGCGCCGCGCCAGCATCGAGGCGCCGCTGGCCCAGACCAGCGGCACCAGGCCGAGGATGAAGGCGATGGACGTCATCATCACCGCGCGGAAGCGCAGCTTCGCCCCCTGCGCCGCGGCCTCGACGATGTCGAGCCCGGCCTCGCGCTGCTCCTTGGCGAATTCGACGATCAGGATGCCGTTCTTCGCCGCCAGCGCGATCAGCACGATCAGGCCGATCTGCGCGTAGAGGTCCATCGGCATGCCGGCGACGAACAGCGCGCCGACCGCGCCGAGCACGCCGACCGTCACCGACAGCAGCACGGGGATGGGAATGACCCAGCTCTCGTAGAGGCCGACCAGGAACAGGAAGGCGAAGAGCACGGCCAGCGCCAGGATGGCGCCGGTCTGCCCCGCCGCGCGCTGCTCCTGGAAGGAGGTGCCGGTCCATTCGAAGGTGTAGCCGTTGGGCAGCGACTGGTTGGAGATCCGGCCCATCGCCGCCATGGCGTCGCCCGAGGAGACGCCGGGCTTGGGCGAGCCGCTGATGGTGATCGAGCGGTAGTTGTTGTAGCGGGTGATGAATTGCGGCCCGACCACGGTGCGCTCGGAGGCGATCGAGCGCAGCGGCACCATGACGCCGCGGCTGTTGCGGATCTCGATCTTCCACAGGCCGGTGGTGTCGCGGCGGTCGGCCGCCTCGCCCTGGATCTGCACCTGCCAGGTGCGGCCATAGAGGTTGAAGTTGTTGATGAAGCTGCTGCCGAGCGTGGCCTGCAGCGTCGAGAAGACATCGGTCATCGACAGGCCCAGCGCCTGCGCCTTGTCGCGGTCGATGTCGAGGAAGATGGAGGGCGAGCGGGCGCTGAAGGTGGAGAAGACCTGGGTCAGCGCCGGATCCTGGTTGGCCGCGCCGAGCAGCGCGCCGAGCACGCCGGCCATCTCGGCCGGCTGCGCGCCGGTCAGGCTTTCCAGCTGGTACTCGAAGCCGCCGCCGGTCGACAGGCCGATGATCGGCGGCAGGTTGATCGGGATGATCTGCGCCTCGCGGATCTGCTGGCTCTCGCCGAAGATCCGCCCGATCAGCGCGTTGACGTTGTCGCCCGGCCCGGTGCGCTGGGCGAATTCCTTCAGCTGCACGAACATGGTCGCCGAGGAGGAGGAGGCGCCGCCGTCGAGCAGCGAGAAGCCGATGATGGCGACCGCGTCGCGCACCTGCGGCATCTCCTTCAGCCGCCGCTCCATCTGCGCCACCACCTCGCTGGTGCGGGCGACGGAGGCGCCGTCCGGCAGCTGGAAGGCGACGATGAAGGCGCCCTGGTCCTCGGAGGGCAGGAAGCCGGCCGGGATGCGGGTCGCGATGGTGAAGGCGCCGAAGCCGAAGGCGCCGACCAGGACGATCGAGACGATGCCGAGCCGCAGCAGCCGCCGCACCAGCCCGGCATAGCCGTCGCGCACATTGTCGATGCGCCGCGACACCCAGGCCATGATGCCCTTCTTCGGCCCGCTATGCCGCAGGAAGACGGCGCAGAGGGCCGGCGACAGGGTCAGCGCGTTGATCGCCGAGATCACCATGGCGGCGCTGATGGTCACCGCGAACTGCCGGAACAGCTCGCCCGACAGGCCGGGGATGAAGCCGATCGGCACGAAGACCGAGAGCAGCACCAGGGTGATGGCGATGATCGGCCCGGTGATCTGCGCCATTGCCTTCTTGGTGGCGTCGCCGGGGCTGAGCTCCGGCTCCTCCTCCATGACGCGCTCGACATTCTCCACCACGACGATGGCGTCGTCGACGACGATGCCGATCGCCAGCACCATGGCCAGCAGCGAGACGGTGTTGGCCGAGTAGCCCATCACCAGCAGGATGGCGAAGGTGGTCACCAGGCTGACCGGCACGGCGATGATCGGGATCAGCGTCGCGCGGATATTGCCGAGGAACAGGAAGACCACCACGGCCACCAGCACGAAGGCCTCGGCCAGGGTCTTGATGACCTCCTTGATGGTGTCGTTGACGAAGATGGTGGTGTCGAAGACGGGGCGGACGGTCATGCCCTCCGGCATGCGCGCGCGCACCCGGTTCAGCGTCGCCTCGATGGCGGCGGCCGTCTGCACCGCATTCGCCCCGGGGGCCAGGTAGATGCCGATGCCGACGCCGTCCTGGCCGTTCAGCCGGGTGCGGCTGTCCTGGTTCTGCGCGCCGATCTCGACGCGGGCCACGTCGCGCACGCGCAGCACCGAGCCGTCCGGATTGGCGCGCAGCACGATGTTGCCGAACTGCTCGGGGCTGGAGAGGCGCCCCTGCGTCTGCACGTTCATCTGGGTCTGCTGGTTGTTCGGCACCGGCTCGGCGCCGAGCCGGCCGGTCGGCGCCTGCACGTTCTGCGCCCGGATGGCGGCGGCGACGTCGGAGGGCGTCAGGTTCAGGCTGACCAGCCGCTGCGTGTCGAACCAGATGCGCATCGCGTAGTTCTGCCGGCTGAACAGCGAGGCGGACCCGACGCCGGTGGTGCGCGACAGCTCGTCCAGCACGTTCAGCGTGGCGTAGTTGGTCAGGTAGAGCGGGTCGTAGCCGCGCTCCGGCCGGTCGGCATAGAGGAACAGCACCTGCAGGATCGAGGAGGAGCGCTTCTCCACCCGGATGCCCTGGGCCTGCACCTCGGTCGGCATCAGCGCCATCGCCGCCTGGACGCGGTTGTTGACGTTGACGGTGTTGATGTCCGGGTTGGTGCCGAGCTCGAAGCTCACGATCAGCGAGTAGCTGCCGTCGGAGCCGCTGTTGCTCTTCATGTAGATCGACTTGTCGACGCCGACGATCTGCGCCTCGAGCGGCTGGGCGACGGCGGCCTCGACCACCTCCGCCGAGGCGCCGGGATAGGTCGCGCTGACCTGCACCTGGGGCGGCACGATGTCGGGGAACTGCGACACCGGGATGCGCGTCATCGACAGGGCGCCGGCGATGGTCATCACGATCGCGATGACCACCGCCAGGCGCGGGCGGTTGACGAAGATGGCGGAGAACAAGGTCTCAGCCCCCCTGGTTCGGGCGGCCGCCCTGGTTGCCGTTGCCCTGGCCCTGGCCCTGGCCGCCATTCGGCTGGTTGGCCGGCGCCGGGTTCACCGGCTGGCCCGGGCGGACGCGCTGCAGCCCGTCGACCACCACCTGCTCGCCCTCGCGCAGCCCGTCCTCGATCACCGCGCGCTCGGGCGTCGAGTTGCGGCCCATCCGTACGGTGCGGCGCTCGGCCTTGTTCTCGGCGCCGATGACATAGACGAAGTCGCCGCGCGCATCGCTCAGCACCGCGGCGCGGGTGATGGTCAGCGCCTGCACCGGCTCGACCGCCTCGACGACAACATTGACGATCTGGTTGGCGGTCAGCTCGCGGAAGCCGCCTTGGGTCGGCGGGTTGGGGATGGTGCCGCGCAGCAGCACGCTGTCGGTGTCGCGGCCGACATCGATGTCGACGAAGTTCAGCGTGCCGGTCTGGCCATAGGTCTGGCCGCCCGGCAGCCGCAGCCGCAGCTTCACCGCGGCCATCCCGCCGCGCTCGGCATAGCGCGCCCGGACATCGACCAGGGTGCGCATCGGCACGGTGAAGCTGACATACATCGGGTCCTGGCTGACGATGGTCGCCAGCGCCCCGGAGGAGGGGGTGACCACATTGCCCTGGGTGACCGAGGCGCGGCCGATGCGGCCGGCGATCGGCGCGCGGATCTCGGTATAGTCCAGGTTGATCTGCGCCTGGCGCACCGAGGCCTGGGAGGAGAGCAGCTGCGCCTGGGCGCTGCGCTGCGCCGCCAGCGCGGTGTCGACGTTGGAGCGCTGGCCGGCCACCGTGTTCAGCAGCGCCTGGGCGCGGGCCAGGGTGATGTTGGCGTTCTGCAGCTGGGCGTCGGCCTCGGCCGCCGAGGCGCGGGCGATCTGCAGCTGCGCCTCGAAGGGCCCGCGCTCCAGCCGGAACAGCAGGTCGCCCTGACGGACCTCGGTGCCTTCCTCGAATTCGCGCTTCTCCAGGAAGGCGGTCAGGCGGGGCATCAGGTCGACGCGCTGGACGGCGTCGATGCGGCCGATGAACTCGTTGGTCTCGGTCACCGGGCTGCGCGTCACGGGGGCCACGCCAACCGCCGGAGGCTGGCCGCCCGGCGCCTGGGCGAAAGCGGGCGCGGACAGCAGGAACAGGCCAAGTGCGGCCATCCCGCGGCGGTGCAGGAGCTGCATGGAACCTCCAGAGATGCGATCCGCGACACAGGCTGCGGCTTGTAAAGATACCTTCGCGTATGTATATAAAGCCCAGGATTACCTTGCCGCAAGGTGGAAATGGCGCGTCGCACCAAGCAGGAAGCCGATGAAACGCGCGAGGCCCTCCTCGACGCGGCGGAGCAGGTTTTCCTCGAGCGTGGTGTGGCCAGGGCTTCGCTGGATGAGGTGGCGCGCGTCGCCGGCTGTACCAGGGGGGCGGTGCACTGGCATTTCCGTGATAAGCTCGGTCTCTTCCTGGCGCTGGATGAGCGGCTGCTGCTGCTGCAGGACGAGCTGGCCCGGCGGTTGCTGTGCAACGGCACCACGAATTCACCCCTGCGTCACATGGCGGACGCTATCACCGGGGCCATGGTGGATCTGGAAGAAAACCCGCGCCGCCGCCGGCTGCTCACCATCATGCTGCAGCGCTGCGAATACGTGGCCGAGATGGCGCCCGCCCTGCAGCGCCGGCGCGAGGCCGACCAGCATGTCCGCGCCAAGCTGCGCGAGCAGTTCCAGATGGCCGCCGAGCTCGGCGAGATGTCGAGCGCCTGGACGCCGGACCGCGCGGCGCTGTTCCTGCACGCTCTGATCAGCGGCTTCCTCTACGAGTGGCTGCGCGGCGAAGCCGATTTCACCCTGTCGGGCGAGGTGAACAACGCGGTGCGGGGCTTCCTGTCCTGCGCCGTCGCCAGGCCCGGCACCGCTCCCTTCTGCTGAGGATCCCTCCCGCATGCGTCTTTCGCCCCCGGCGCCCTTTGCGGCGCCTTCTTCGGTGACGGCACAAGCTGGGCGGCGGCTGCTGCCGGCCCTGCTGCTGCTGCCGCTGCTGGCCGGCTGCGCCAGCTCTGCCTCGGGCGGCGCCGAGGCCGGCGCTCCGGCGTCCCTCGGCCTGCCGACCGGCAGCACGGTGGACGCCATCCGCGGCACACCGGGCCTCGGCGACCCGCTGCGGCCGGAACCCGGCAATATCTGGGCGGACGGGCTGACCCCGTCGGCCAACGCGCCCGGCCCGATGGGCATGCCGGGCAAGTGACCTCCTCCTCCTCTGAAAGACCGCGGTCGATGAACCCCTTGCGTATGCGTCAGGCCTTGCTGGCCGCGACCGTGCTGGCCCCCGTCTCCCTGGCCCCGGTGGCCGGCTGGGCGCAGAGCCTGCAGGAGGCGCTGAGCCAGGCCTATGCCAACAACCCGACCTTGCAGACCGCCCGCGCCCAGCTGCGCGTGGTGGACGAGAACGTGCCGCAGGCGTTGTCCGGCTGGCGGCCGAGTGTCGTGGTCGCCGGCAACGCCGGCTATGTGAACGGCACGACCCGATCGCGCGGCCTCTATGCCGATGCCGACCGGCAGACCGCCGGGGTGAATGCCACCATCACCCAGCAGCTCTACAATGGCGGCCGGACGGTGGCCTCGACCCAGCGGGCCGAGAACCAGGTGCTGGCCCAGCGCGCCCGGCTGCTGAGCGCCGAGCAGCAGGTGCTGTCCGACACCGTCTCCTCCTATGTCGCGGTAATCCGCGACCAGGAGACGCTGCGGCTGAACGTCAACAACGTGCAGGTGCTGCAGCGCCAGCTGGATGCCACCAACGAGCGCTTCCGCGTCGGCGAGATCACCCGCACCGACGTGGCCCAGGCGGAAAGCCGGCTGGCTGGCGCGCGGGCGTCCCGCGCCAGCTCGGAAGGCAATCTGCAGACCAGCCGCGCCACCTTCCGCCGCACCACCGGCCTGTCGCCGGAGCGGCTGACCGCGCCGCAGCCGCTGGGCATGCCGGTGCGCGACGGGCGCGAGGCGGCGGAGCTCGCCATGCGCAACAACCCGGCGGTGGTCGCAGCCCTGTTCGACGAGGCCGCGGCGCGCGACGCCATCGACGTGCAGATGGCGGCCCTGCTGCCCTCGGTGAATGTGCAGGCCCAGGCCTTCCGCAGCGACAACCAGCAATCGCCGCACACCCGCGGCACCGGCCAGCAGATCACCGCCAACCTCTCGGTCCCGCTCTACCAGGGCGGCGCCGAGCATTCGGCGGTGCGCCAGGCGCGGCAGGACGCCCAGCGCTACCGCCAGGTGGTGGACGACAACCGCCGCCAGGTGATGCAGCAGGCGACCCAGGCCTGGGAGGGGCTGCAATCGGCCCGCGCCCAGGTCGACAGCGTGCGCGCCCAGATCCGCGCCGCCGAGATCGCCCTCGACGGCGTGCAGCGCGAGGCGGTGGTCGGCAGCCGCACCACCCTCGACGTGCTGAACGCCGAGCAGGAGCTGCTGAACGCCCGCGTCAGCCTGGTGCAGGCGCTCGCGAACGTGGTCACCGCCAGCTACAACCTGGCCGGCTCGGTCGGGCGGCTGACGGCGCGGGATCTGGCGCTGCCGGTCGCGCAATACGATATGGAAGCCTATTACCGGACGGTGCGCTCGCGCTGGTTCGGCACCGGCGACCTGAACTCGCAGCAGCCGGTCGGCGACAGCCAGGCGGCTCAGCCGTGAGATGATCTGCCGTCGGCAGGGCCGCCTGACGCGTCAGGCGGCCTTGCGGGCGGGCAGCGGCTTCAGCGTCAGCTTGTACAGACGCATCGACCAGGGCGCCCGAAGCGCGCCCGTCCCGGCATCGAACAGCGAGTAGAAGCTGGCACGCTGCAGCAGCAGCAGCGCCTCGCCCTGGCGGAAGGGCACGTCGACCAGCAGCGGCTTGGCCGGGTCCTCGGCGCGGGCCAGCAGGCGCGGCTTGCCGCCCGGCTCGGCCCAGAAGGCACTGATGGCATTCTCCTCCGGTGCCGCGACCGCGCTGCCGGCCGGTGGCAGTGCGAAGCGCAGGCGCAGCCGCAGCCTGCCGATGCTGTCCAGCCCGCCGTCCGGCGGGGCGGTCGGGCGCAGCCGCAGCAGGGCCAGCGGTCCGGCCTGCACGGCATGGCCCATGGCGCGGGCCTCGAGGCCCAGCAGTTCCGCCTCCCAGCCCTCGACCGTCGCCATCGGCACGCTTTGATTGGCCGCCGCCAGGAACTGCGCCAGCGTGTCGCGGCCGGGTGGCGCCAGCGCCTCGCGCAGCCGGCCGAGCAGGGTCAGGCTGCGCGGCACCGGCGCGGTCGGCGCCTGGCGGGCATCATGCAGGAAGCGGTCGGCGGCCGCGCGCTCGCCGGCATAGAGATGCCGCCGCGCCGCCAGCATGGCGAAGGCCTGGCAATGGCTGAAGGCCAGATAGGCGCCGGCGGCGGCGGCCACCGCGGTCAGCGGCGCGCCCTCCAGCAGCCGGTCCAGCACCCGGTTGAAGCGGCCGGCCTGCTTCAGGAAGGCGCCGAGCTCATGCCCGCCATCCGGGCAGATGAAGACCTGTGGCCAGCCCTCGGCATGGAAGGCCTCGGCATTGGCGACGTCGATCACGTCGAGATCGCCGAACAGGCAGAGGAAGCGCTTCGGATCGCCGGACATCACGGCGTCCGGGCGCAGGGCCGGCTGGTCGTCGGCGAACCAGCGCTGGTAGCGGATGATCGCCGGGCCGCGCTTCGCCAGGTCGACCGAGACGGGCGGGCAGAGCGCGACCACCCGCGCCTCGGGCAGCAGGGCGCCGACCAGCAGCGCGCCGAAGGCGCCCATGCTGACGCCCAGCACGGTGACCCGGGCATAGCCGCCGGCGGCGACCTGGCCGCGCAGCGCCGCGGCCAGCGCGGCCCAGCCGTCCTCGGCATTGTACCAGCTCTGCCGCTGGTCGCGCAGGAACAGCCGGTCGATGCCCGGCCGCGCCATCAGCGAGGCGTGGAAGTCGAAGCCGGTGATCGGCTCCCCGGCGCGGCGCAGACCGGTGACGGCGATGACCAGCTGTTCCGCCGGAGCTCCGGCAGCCGGCGCGAAGTCCAGCTCGTAGCCGCCAAAGGCCTGCAGCCCGGGCTGCAGGGCGCTGCGCTCAACGATCAACTCGGCCGATCCCGTCCAGTGGCGCACCCGGGAACAGGGGATCCGGGCGCTGGCGCGGTGTACAGCGCGAACCAGACCGTTGCGCAAGCTTGGCGGGATGAAGCCGCAGGTTCAGCCCGCCAGCCCCTGCACCAGCCGCGCCAGCGACAGCGACGCCGTCAGCCCCGGGCTTTCGATGCCGAAGAGGTTGATCAGCCCGGCGCGGCCATGGGCTTCCGGCCCCTGGATGACGAAATCCTGCCCCGGCTGGCCGGGCGCCACGATCTTCGGCCGGATGCCGGAATAGCCCGGCTGCAGCGCGCCCTCCGGCAGGCCCGGCCAGTAGCGGCGGATGGCGGCGTAGAAGCTGTCGCCGCGGCGGGGATCGACCTCGTAGTCCAGGCTGTCGACCCATTCGACATCGGGGCCGAAGCGGCACTGCCCGCCCAGGTCGATGGTCAGATGGGTGCCGAGGCCGCCCGGCACCGGCACCGGGTAGATCAGCCGCGAGAAAGGCGAGCGCCCGGCCAGGGTGAAGTAGTTGCCCTTGGCGAAGTAGCTGGGCGGCACATGCGCGGCGGGCATGCCCTGCAGCGTCGCCGCAAGCCGCGGCGCATGCAGCCCCGCGGCATTGACCAGCAGGCGGCAGCGCAGCGCCATCGGATCGGCGCCGCCGACCTCGAGCTCGGCGCCCTCGTCGATCAGCCGGCCGCCGAGGACCGGGCTGTGGAAGACGAAGGTGGCGCCGGCATTCTCGGCATCGCCCTGCAGCGCCAGCATATAGGCATGGCTGTCGATGATGCCGGTGGAGGGGGAGAGGAGGGCCGCAGTGCAGTTCAGCGCCGGCTCCATCGCCAGCGCCTCGGCGGGCTCGACCAGCCGCAGGTCGGGCACGCCGTTGGCGGCGGCGCGGGCCTGGATCGAGGCCAGCTTGCCGCGCTCCTCCGCATCCGTCGCCACGATCAGCTTGCCGCATTGCGCATGCGGCACGCCGCGCTCGGCGCAATAGGCGTAGAGCATGTGCTTGCCCTCGACGCAGGCGCGCGCCATCAGGCTGTCCTTCGGGTAGTAGATCCCCGCATGGATCACCTCGCTGTTGCGCGAGGAGGTCTCGGTGCCGATGCCCTCGGCGGCCTCCAGCACCAGCACCTCGCGCCCGGCCAGCGCCAGCTCGCGGGCCACGGCCAGGCCGACGACGCCGGCGCCGACGACGATGCACTCCACCTCTTCCACCCGGTCGCTCCTTCTCGAACCCCTTGGGCGGCAGTCTTGCCCGCGATGCGGCCGCCTGACCATGGTGGGGCGCGCGAAAAATGCCGCTTTGCGCGGGATTGCCGCGCGGTTTTCACCGCGCGTGACGCGGCGATGCTTGACGCAGCCGGCGCCGGGCGGCACGGAGCGCGGCATGGCCGCTCCCCCGCTTCTGCTGCTCCAGGACACCCGCCTCGGCTTCGGCACCACGCCGCTGCTGCTGGGCGCCACGCTCTCGGTCTCGCCCGGCGAGCGGGTGGCGCTGATCGGGCGCAACGGCTCCGGCAAGTCGACCCTGCTGAAGATCGCGGCCGGCCTGGTGCAGCCCGATTCCGGCAGCCGCTTCGTCCAGCCCGGCGCCACCCTGCGCTACCTGGAGCAGGAGCCCGATCTTTCCGCCTATGCCACCGTCATGGCCTACGTCATGGGCGGGCTGGCCGAGGGCGACGACGAATACCGCGCCCATTACCTGCTGGAGCAGCTCGGCCTGACCGGCGAGGAGCTGCCGAAGAACCTCTCCGGCGGCGAGGCGCGGCGGGCGGCGCTGGCCCGGGCGCTCGCCCCCAGCCCCGACATCCTGCTGCTGGACGAGCCGACCAACCACCTGGACCTGCCCGCCATCGAATGGCTGGAGCAGGAGATCGCCTCGATGCGCTCGGCGCTGGTCCTGATCAGCCATGACCGGCGCTTCCTGGAGACCATGACGCGGGAGATGGTCTGGCTCGACCGCGGCGTCACCCGCCGCCTGGCCCGCGGCTTTGCCCATTTCGAGACCTGGCGCGACGAGGTCCTGGAGCTGGAGGAGAAGGAGGCGCACAAGCTCGACCGGCAGATCGCCCGGGAAGAGGATTGGATGCGCTACGGCGTCACCGCCCGGCGCAAGCGCAATGTCCGCCGCGTCGCCGAGCTCGCGGGGCTCCGCCAGCAGCGCCGTGAGCGCCGCGCCGCCCAGGGCGGGGTGCGCATGGCGGCCGCCGAGGGCGAGGGCTCCGGCAGCCAGGTGGTCTCGGCCGACACCATCTCGAAATTCTACGGCGAGCGCGCCGTGGTGAAGGACTTTTCCACGCGCATCCTGCGTGGCGACCGGGTGGGGATCGTGGGTCCCAACGGCGCCGGCAAGACCACGCTGCTGTCGATGCTGACGGGGATGCTGGCGCCCGATTCCGGCGAGATCAAGCTGGGCACCAATCTGCAGATGGTGACGCTGGACCAGCGGCGCGAGGCGCTGGACCCGGCGATGACCGTCTCGGCGACGCTGACCGGCCAGCGCGGCGACCAGGTCTGGGTCAATGGCCAGCCGCGCCACGTCATCGGCTACATGAAGGACTTCCTGTTCCTGCCCGAGCAGGCGCGGACGCCCGTCTCGGCGCTGTCGGGCGGCGAGCGCGGGCGGCTGCTGCTGGCCCGCGCCTTCGCCACCGCCTCCAACCTGCTGGTGCTCGACGAGCCGACCAACGACCTGGACCTGGAGACGCTCGACCTGCTGCAGGAGCAGATCGCCGATTACGGCGGCACGGTCATCGTGGTCAGCCATGACCGCGACTTCCTCGACCGGGTGACCACCAATGTCATCGCCTGGGAAGGCGAGGGGCGCTGGCAGGACTATGCCGGCGGCTATACCGACATGGTGTCGCAGCGCGGCCATGGCGTGCGGGCGCGCTCGGATGCCCAGCCTGCTCCCGTCGCCAAGTCCTCCGAGCCGAAGCCTGCTGCCGCCGCATCGACGGCGGCGGTCCGAAAGAAGATGTCGTTCAAGGACCAGCATGAGCTGGAGACCCTGCCCGCCAGGATGCGCAAGCTGGAAGCCGAAGCGGCAAAGCTGAAGGAAATCCTGGCGGATCCGGGGCTCTACAGCCGCGACAAGGGGCGCTTCGACAAGGCCAGCGAGCTGCTGGCCAAGGCCGAGACAGGCCTGGCCGAGGCGGAGGAGCGCTGGCTGGAGCTGGAGATGCTGCGGGAGGAAACGGGGGGCTGAGCGGCGCCCCCCTTCGGTGTCAGGCGGCGCGGACCGACAGGCAGTGGCGCGGCTCGAGGCTGCGGAAGCGCACCTCGCAATAGAGGCCGTCGGTGTCGAAGTTCAGCCGCACCTGGGTGCCGGGGCCGAGGTCATAGGCCAGGCCGCGCTCCAGGAAGCGCATGCCGAAGCCCTGGCGCAGCGGCCGGCCCGCCAGCCGTGGCCCGCCATATTCGCGCCAGGCCAGCCGCAGCGCGCCATCGGCCAGGCAGTCCCAGCGCAGCGAGACATGGCCTTCGCTGCCGAGCGCGCCGTGATGGGTGGCGTTGCTGGCCAGCTCGGAGAGCGCGATGACCAGGGCCTGGGCCTGGCCAGGGCGCAGCAGCGGCCCTTCCGGCCCTTCGACCCGCAGCCGGCCGCTGCCCTGCCAGGGCCCGAGCGCCGCTTGCACCACCGCGGACAGCGTCGCCTGCGACCAGCCGACGGCGGCCAGCAGCTCGTGCGAGCGCGACAGCGCGCCGAGGCGGGCCGAGAAATCGGCGGCGAAGCGCTGCGGGTCCAGCGCCGCGCCGCGCAGCGTCTGGGCGGCCAGGGACTGGACGGTGGCCAGGGTGTTCTTCACCCGGTGGTTCAGCTCGCCCACCAGCTCGTCGCGCCAGGCTTCCATGGTGGCGCGCTCGGTGACGTCCATGATGATCAGGCAGAGATGCGGCGCGCCTTCCGCCGCCTGGGCGGAGGGCTCCAGCAGCTCGACCGCCAGGTGGTAGTGGCGGTCGGCGCCATCCGGCCCGGCCGCGGTCACCGCCTGGCCGGGCAGGCCGCGGCCGCGCACCTGCACGGCGCGCAGCTCGGCGCCGAGGGCCGCATGCAGCCAGGGCAGCGCCTGGGCCAGGCTCTGGCCGGGCAGGGCGGCCTCGGCGACTCCGGCCAGCTGAGCGAAGCGGGCATTGCCGGCGGCGATGGTCAGGCCGGGGTCGAGCAGCGCCATGCCGAGCGGCGCGGCCTCGGCCAGGGCGCGGATCTGCGCCTGGGCCTGGGCGGCATGGCCGGCCTGGGCGCGGGCCTCGCGCCGGGCCTGGCGCAGCGCCAGTCCGAGCAGGGCGACGCCGGCCGTGGCGCTGGCCAGGGCGCCGAGCAGCCCGTTGCGCTGTCGCGCCAGGTCATGCTGGCGCAGGATGGCGATGCGCCGCATCAGCGCATCCTCCATGGCATGGCCGGCGACATGCAGGGCACGGTGGGCGGCCTCGGCCTCGCCGGCGGCATGGCCGGCGGCCAGGCGCAGCCGCAGCAGGGCCTCTGGCGCGGCGAGCTCGGGATAGCTGTTTGCCAGCTGCGCCAGCGTCGCCAGGGCTGCGGCAAGGGCGGCGGGGTCCTGGCGCACGGCATGTCCGGTGAGCAGCGCCTCGGCCTTCAGCCCATCGTCGAGGGTGCGGATTTCCTGCAGGGTGGCTTCGCTGCCAACCAGGCGGAAGCCGAGCAGCGCAAAGCTGGCGGTGAGCAGGACCAGGGCGAGCCAGGCCAGCGGTCCGCCGGCCAGGGTGACGGCACGGCGCATCGGGCCGCGGTTCCGGGTGGAACCGGCGGCAGCGTCAGGGCGTGCCAGGGCGAAGGCCCGCGGCACGAGCCTGGTGGCGGCAGGCTGCACGGGCGCCTTCCTCCGGTTTTTTGGGTTATGTGCCGAACGTTTCCCACATGCCGCAGTCCGGTCGCACGGCTGGCTTCCTGAGGCGCGACGGGCTGGCAGCGCGGGGGCAGTCCGCGGGAGGCCAGCGCACAGCCTCGGCCAGGGGCGCGGCAAGGTGCGGCATAGGTGAATTGAAGCGCGATTTTGCGCGCAAAGGGAGAGTTTTTTTGAAGTCTGGAGCGATTCGCTACCGAAATATTGCTGAAGACAAAGCGCGACGCCAGCGCCGAGTGAACCGGTTCGACAAGCTTGGGCGTGAGTTTACGGGAGACGCAAATCTTGGCTGCTGACGATGACGACGATGGCGACGACGCGCCGCCGGGCCTGCCCGCCGGGACGCCCTTCTACATGACGCCCGTGGGCCATGCGGCGCTGCAGGAGGAGCTGACCCGGCTGTGGAGCCAGGACCGGCCGAAGGTGGTGGAGATCGTCTCCTGGGCGGCGAGCCTGGGCGACCGCAGCGAAAATGCCGACTACCAGTACGGCAAGCGGCGGCTGCGCGAGATCGACCGCCGGGTCCGCTTCCTGCGGAAGCGCCTGGAGCGGGTGCAGGTGGTCGACCCCGCCGCCCAGCCGCGCCGCGACCAGGTCTTCTTCGGCGCGACCGTCACCTATGCCCGCGAGGATGACAGCGAGGTCACCATCACCATCGTCGGCGTCGACGAGACCGACCTGGACCGCGGCCATATCAGCTGGGTCTCGCCGATGGCCCGCGCGCTGCTGAAGGCGCGGGTCGGCGACCTGGTCCGGGTGCGTACCCCGGGCGGCCTCGAGGAGGTCGAGGTGGTCACCATCGCCTATCCGCCGGCGCGCTGATCGCTGCACGCCAGGGTGGCGGACATCGCCGAGAATTTCGCCACCCCGCTCTTGCTTCCTTCATTTCACCGGCGTCATGCTGGGGACGTTCCGAAGCGTCCCCGAAAGCCCGCGTCGAATGTCGCAGAATATCCTCCGCCCGCCCGCGGCCACGGCGCGGCGTGGCTGGCGTGACCTGTCGCCCGTGCTGCGGGGGATGGTCTGGATGGGGCTGTCGGGCCTGCTGTTCAGCCTGCTCAACGCCATCATGAGCGGCATGACGCGGGAGATGCATTCCTTCCAGGCGCAGTTCCTGCGCTATTTCTTCGGCTTCCTGGTGATGGTGCCGCTGTTCTGGCGCGACGGCATCGCCAGCTACGCGCCCAAAGGCATTTCGGGGCAGCTGTGGCGCGGCGTGGTGCACACCGCCGGGCTGCTGATGTGGTTCCTGGCGCTGCCGCATATCCCGCTGGCCGATGTCACGGCGCTGGGCTTCACCGGGCCGATCTTCATCATGATCGGCGCCGTCATCTTCCTGAAGGAGAAGGTGGTGCTGGCGCGCTGGCTGGCCGCAGGCCTCGGCCTGGTCGGCGTCGCCATCGTGCTGGGGCCGAAGCTGTCGGGCGGCGGCGGCATCTGGACCCTGGTGATGCTGGGCTCCTCTCCGCTGTTTGCCGCCTCCTTCCTGATCACCAAGGCGCTGACCCGGCGCGACCGGCCGGAGGTGATCGTCATGTGGCAGGCGATCACCATCTCGGCCTTCACGCTGCCCTTCGCCCTGGCCTTCTGGTCCTGGCCGAGCCCGACCCAGATCGCCTGGTTCGCGGTGGCCGGGCTGCTGGGCTCGGGCGGGCACTGGGCGCTGACCGAGGCGTTCCGTCTCGCCGATGTCTCGGCCACCCAGCCGGTGAAGTTCCTCGACCTCGCCTGGGCGGCGATGCTGGGCTTCCTGCTGTTCGGCGACATCCCCGGCTGGACCACCTTCGCCGGCGCCGCCGTCATCTTCGGCTCGGCCACCTGGATGGCGCGGCAGGAAGTCCGCCGCGCCTGACGCCACCCGGCGCCCGGCGGCGCCGATCGGGGCCCGGGCGCCGTCGGGGCGGGCGGTTCACGCCTTCGGCGAAGCGGCCTCAGGCGATCATCCGCCGGCGCCTCAGTTGCTGGACACGCCGGCCAGCACCAGGATGGAGGCCAGCGCCGTCGACATGCCCTTCACGCTCTGGGTCTTCTCGACGTCGATCCACTCTTCCAGCGAATGCTCGCGGCCGCCGGCGCAGCCGGTGCCCAGCGTCACCGCCGGGATGCCCAGGCTGATCGGGATGTTGCTGTCGGTCGAGGAGGCCGTGGCCTCCAGCGTGTAGCCCTGGGCCTGGATCACCGCGGCGGCGACGCGGGCGATCCGCGACTCCTTGGGCGTCACCCCGGCCGGGCGGTCGCCGATCTGCTTCACCTCGACGGTGATCTCTCCACGCGACGTGTCGCGGGCGGCGTTCTCGTCCGCCGCGGCCTGGGGGAGGGTCGCCAGGAAGCGGGCCTCGAGCGTCGCCAGCACCTCGGCCGAGGCGGAGCGGAGATCCACCTCCATCCACATGGTCTCGGGGATGGCGTTGATGGACGTGCCGCCGCCGATCTTGCCGATCGAGAAGGTGGTCTTGGGCGAGGCGGGGACGCGGATGCGGCCCAGATCGTCCATGGCGCGGGCCAGGGCGAAGGCCGGGTTGACCAGGCCGAAGGCGCCGAAGGAATGGCCGCCCGGGCCGCGGAAGGTGACGCGGTAGCGCTTGGAGCCGACGGCGGCATGCACCAGCCGGGCCGGGTTCAACCCGTCCAGCGCCACGAAGCCGGCGACCTTCTCGCGCCAGCGGTTGGCGCGGAAGAAATGCTTCACGCCGCGCAGGTCGCCGGCCCCTTCCTCGCCCACCGAGGCGAGGAACAGGATGCCGGCGCGGGTGCGGATGGCGGCCTTGTCGAGGGCGCGCGACAGCGCCAGCAGCAGGGCCAGGCCGCGGGTGTCGTCGCCGACACCGGGGGCGCGAAGGATGTCGCCCTCGCGCTTCACCGTGACATCGGTGCCGGCCGGGAAGACGGTGTCCAGATGCGAGCAGAGCACGATGACGCCGGCCTCGGGGTCGGTGCCGGGGCGATAGGCGGTGACGTTGCCCTCTTCATCCGTCTCGACCTGCTCGACGCCGTGCTGGCGCAGCAGGTCGGCATAGGCGGCCGCGCGGACGGCCTCGCCGAAGGGGGGCGAGGGGATCTGGCAGAGGGTGATCAGCTGCTCGACGAAGTTGTCGTGGTCGGCCTCGATGGCGGCGGCGGCACGCTGGAAGGCCGGGCTGTCCAGCATGGCGCGGGCCTCGGCCGCGGTGTCGCCGCCTTCGGTCGCGGACAGCAGGGCGCGGAGCAGGGGATCAGGGGACGTCATCGGGCGGACCTCGGCGGCAGCGGAAAGGGCCGGGACGTTCCCCCCGCGCCGGAGCCCGGTCAAGAGTCAGAAAAAAGATGGGGTCCAGGGGAATCCTTCCCCTGGCCTTGCTGGCTCAGGTGCCCACCCTGAGCGGCGCCGACAGCTTCCTGAGCGCCGCGATCACCGACAGCGCCGTGATCCTGCCAGTCTTGGGATTGTCCGAGGGCACGTTCTCGATGGTCATGGAAAAGCGGGCGGAATCGGCCTCGACGGTGATGGAGTGGGTGTTGAGGGTCAGCGCCGGATCCGCCCAGATCTCCAGCCGCGTCCGGTCCGGGCCGATGCCCGCGAGGGACAGGGCGACCGCGACGTTGAGATTGGCCGAGAAGCCGATGGCGGCCTCGCGGGCGGTGCCTTCGAAGATACGCAGCGGCGCGGTGATGGCGGCGATGTCGATGCCGTGCTCGGCCAGGTAGGGCGCGCCGAGCAGCCCCTTCACCGGCTTGCGGGTGACCATGCGCACCGCATGGATCTGCCCCTCGGCCGCAGCGGCGACCGCATCGAGGCCAAGCAGCGCGCCGGTGGGCACGATGATCTGGCCGTGGTGCTGGCGGGCGAGCTCGACCAGCTGCGGCGCGGAGAGCAGGGCGCCGGCGGACAGCACCATCAGCTTCTTGCCGTGCTGCAGCACCGGCGTCGCGATGCGGGGCAGCAGCGCCGCGGGCGCGCATTCGACCACCAGGTCGGCCTGGGGCTCGAGGTCGCCGATCTCGAGCACGGGGACCGGGTAGCGCAGCCCCTGCAGGCGGCGGGCGGCGGCCGGGCGGTCGCGGGCGGCGACGGCGACCAGCTCGCAGCCGGGGATGCCGGCATCCAGCGCCTCCGCCACCCGCAGCCCGACGGCGCCCAGGCCGGCGATGGCGACGCGCAGCGGCCGGGGGCGCGGCTGGGTGATGGCGTTCATGCGGCGGCTTCCTCTCTGCGGCGGAGCAGAACCCGCGGCGGCCGGCCTGTCCAGGGGGTGTCGGGTGGGAGCCGTGGCGGCTGCATCCCGGGCGGCCAGCATGGGGGACCATGCCGGCCGCCGGGGCGGCGGCCTGGCAGGGATGCCGGCCGCGGAGCGCGGGCCGCCAATTGGGGGGACGGCCTCGCCATGGCGGCATGGTTAATGGTTCAGTCCTGGCTTGCCAAGCCGCCGGGCGGGGCGCGGCTTGTCCCGGGCGATCACGTCTCGTTCACGCAACGTCCACCGGTCCGGGGCGCGAGCCAAGAAAAAACCCCGGGATCTCGCGATCCCGGGGCGGTTCTCGGTCAGCCGTGGCTGGACGATCAGCCGGCGGCTTCCGGCGCATGGTGGCTGTCGGCGTCGCCGTCGGAGCCGTCTTCCGGCTTCGGCAGGGCGGGCAGGGGGGCCTCGATGAAGTCGAAAGTCAGGGCATCGTCCTTCATGCCGACCTTCACCGCGCCGCCCTTGGCCAGCTTGCCGAAGAGCAGCTCCTCGGCCAGCGGCTTCTTGATGTATTCCTGGATGACGCGGGCGAGCGGACGCGCGCCATAGAGGCGGTCGTAGCCCTTTTCCGCCAGCCATTCCTTGGCCGCCGAGGAAAGCTCGATCGTGACGTTGCGGTCGGCGAGCTGCGCCTCCAGCTGCATCACGAACTTCTCGACGACGTTGCCAACGATCTCTGGCGTCAGGTTGCCGAAGGGGACGACGGCGTCCAGGCGGTTGCGGAATTCCGGCGTGAACAGCCGCTTCACCGCATCCTCATCCTCGCCCTGGCGCACCTCGCGGCCGAAGCCGATGCCGTTCTTGGCCATGTCCGAGGCCCCGGCATTGGTGGTCATGATCAGGATGACGTTGCGGAAGTCGACGATCTTGCCGTTGTGGTCGGTCAGCTTCCCGTGGTCCATGACCTGCAGCAGGATGTTGTAGAGGTCCTGATGGGCCTTCTCGATCTCATCGAGCAGCAGCACGGCATGGGGGTGCTGGTCGACGCTGTCGGTCAGCAGCCCGCCCTGGTCGAAGCCGACATAGCCCGGCGGCGCGCCGATCAGCCGGCTGATCGAGTGGCGCTCCATGTATTCCGACATGTCGAAGCGGATCAGCTCGATGCCCAGCGTCTTCGCGAGTTGCTTGGCGACCTCAGTCTTGCCGACGCCGGTGGGCCCGCTGAACAGGTAGTTGCCGATCGGCTTCTCCATGTCGCGCAGGCCGGCGCGGGACAGCTTGATCGCCGCCGACAACGCCTCGATCGCCTGGTTCTGGCCGAAGACCATGGCCTTCAGGTCGCGTTCCAGGTTGCGCAGCGTCTCCTTGTCGTCGGAGGAGACCGACTTGGGGGGAATGCGCGCGATCTTGGCGACGATATCCTCGACATCCTTCAGGGTGACGGTCTTCTTCCGCTTCCCTTCCGGCTGCAGCATGCGCGACGCGCCGACCTCGTCGATGACGTCGATCGCCTTGTCCGGCAGCTTGCGGTCATGGATGTACTTGGCCGAGAGCTCGACGGCGGCGCGGATCGCCTCCGGCGTGTACTTGACCTTGTGGTGCTTCTCGTAATTGGTCTTCAGGCCGGTCAGGATCTTCACCGCATCCTCGATCGTCGGCTCGTTGACGTCGATCTTCTGGAAGCGGCGGACCAGGGCGCGGTCCTTCTCGAAATAGGTGCGGTATTCCTTGTAGGTCGTCGACCCCACGCAGCGCAGCGTGCCCTGGGCGAGCGCAGGCTTCAGCAGGTTCGAGGCGTCCATCGCCCCGCCGGAGGTGGCGCCGGCGCCGATCACCGTGTGGATCTCATCGATGAACAGGATCGAGCCGGGCTGCTGCTCGAGCTCGTTGACCACGGCCTTCAGCCGCTCCTCGAAGTCGCCGCGGTAGCGGGTGCCGGCCAGCAGGCTGCCCATGTCGAGGGCGTAGATGGTCGACTTGGCCAGCACCTCGGGCACGTCGCCCTCGATGATGCGCTTGGCCAGGCCCTCCGCGATGGCCGTCTTACCCACGCCGGGATCGCCGACATACAGAGGATTGTTCTTGGTGCGGCGGCAGAGGATCTGGATGGTCCGCTCGATCTCGCTGTCGCGGCCGATGAGCGGGTCGATCTTGCCCTGCTGCGCCTTCTTGTTGAGGTTGACGCAGTAGTTGGACAGCGCGTCCTGGCCGCGCCGGGCGCCCTGCGGCTTCTCCTCCTTCTCCCCGGGCTCCTCCGACCCAGGCGCGGAGGCCGAGGGGGGACTGCCCTGGACCGGGCGGCTGGTCGAGCGGCCGGGCGCCTTGGCGATGCCATGGCTGATGAAGTTCACCGCATCCAGCCGGGTCATGTCCTGCAGCTGGAGGAAATAGACGGCATGGCTTTCCCGCTCGCTGAAGAGCGCGACGAGCACATTGGCGCCCGTCACCTCGTCGCGGCCGGAGGATTGCACATGGATCGCCGCGCGCTGCACGACGCGCTGGAAGCCCGCGGTCGGCTTCGGATCGCCGGAGCGCTCCGTCACCAGCCCGGCCAGGTCCTTGTCGAGGAACTCGGCCAGGTCGCGCTTCAGCTTGTCCTGGTCGACCCCGCAGGCGCGCAGCACGGTGGCGGCGTCGGTGTCGTCGACCAGGGCGAGGAGCAGGTGCTCCAGCGTGGCGTATTCGTGGCGGCGCTCATTGGCGAGCGCCAGCGCGCGGTGGAGCGTCTGCTCGAGATTGCGGGACAGCATGAATGTGACGCTCCCCTTGGAAGGCGATGCCGGGGGACCCGGAAGAGGGAGCCGGCACTGCCAGAGACAGGACCTTGCGGTCCGAGATAGTCGTTATGTGGGTCCGCCAGAACGATACGGCGAGGGCCAGTCTAAGTTTCAGCAGGTTACACAGAGATGAGCAGGCGCCGCATCATTCCTTTTCAATGGTGCACTGGAGCGGATGCTGATTCTGCCGCGCCAGGTCCATCACCTGGGTGACCTTGGTCTCCGCCACCTCATAGGTATAGACGCCGCAGACGCCGACGCCGCGGCGGTGCACGTGCAGCATGATGCGCGTCGCCTCCTCCCGGTTCTTCTGGAAGAAGCGCTCGAGGACATGCACGACGAATTCCATCGGCGTGTAGTCATCGTTCAGCATCAGCACCTTGTACATCGCGGGCTTGCGCGTGCGGGTGCGCGTCTTGACCACGACGCCGGTGTTGCTGCCGTCCTGGTTGCCCCCGTCGCCGCCATTGCCGACATCGCCGGGGTTCTGCGGATCGGGCGGCTCGTTCCCGGCAGCCTGGATCGCCGGCGAGACGGATGCCGGCGGAGCGGGAATCGTCTGGGGGTGCTGGTCCTGTTCCGTCATGCTGCCGCCGGCCCGCAGGTTGTCTGCTGCACCAAAATCCATCTTCCCCTCTGGACCGCCCCCATCTAGGCAGCGGACCGAAGCTTTGCCAACCCGCACCCCGCCCGCCCGGATGGCGGCACGGC
>NZ_MLCO01000141.1 GCF_001982615.1 Teichococcus deserti
CCAGGGCGGGGGGGACCGGGCGCGGGGCCGGCGGCGGCGGGGCGACCACGCCGCGCGGCGCATCGACCGGCGGCGCCGGCTCGGCGCAGCCGACCGCCGGCAGGATCACCCGGTCCCCCGCCGCCGCATCGCCCGGCAGCCCGAGCAGCCGCCGCAGCGAGACCAGCGGCCGGAGCTTCCGCCCGCCCGCCGCCGCCAGCGCCACGGTGCCCAGCATGGCGGCATCCGCCCCCGGCAGCGGCACCAGCCCCTCCGGCCGCCGCGCGACGCCGCGCACTGCCGCGAGCGGCAGGCAGAAATCCTGGCCGTTCAGCGCGAAGCGCAGCAGCCGCAGCACCGGCTCGGGCGGCGGCGCCGCGGCCTCGGGCAGCGCGGCGCCGGCGGTCTCCGCCGCCTCGCCCCGGTGCATCGACCGGAAGTCGCGGGCCAGCAGCGCCTCGAGGTCGAGCGGCGGCGCGGCACCCGGCGGCGCCAGCCCCTCCACCGACCCGACCAGCAGGGCGCAGGGCATCGCGCCCTCCAGCACCAGCAGCCGCGCCGCGGGCCCGGCCGGCGGCGCGGCCCCCGGCGCCAGCAGCGCCGGCAGCGAGAGGACCGGCAGCACCGCGCCGCGGCGATGCGTCAGCCCGAGCAGGCTGGCCGGCGCGCGCGGCACCCGGGTCAAAGGTCCCGGCCGCGCCAGCTCGGCCACCTGCCCCGCCGGCAGGCCGTGCCGCGCGCCGCCGGCGGCGAAGACCAGCAGGCCGCTGCCCGCCATGACCCTCAGCCTTCCGCGATCTGCAATTCGTCGGCGAGGCTGGCGATATCCTCGATCGCCGCCGCCAGATCCTCGGCGCCGCGCGCCTGCTCGCGCGCCGCGGCGGCCGACTGGGTGGCGGCGCTGCTGGCCTGCTCGGCCGCGGCGGCGATCTGCCGCGTGCCCTCCAGCACCTCGCGCACCGCGTCCAGCGCCAGCTCGGCGCCGCCCAGGATCTCGGCGCTGGCGCCCGACAGCATGGCCAGGTCGCCTTCCACCGCGGCCAGCCGGGCGGCGATCTGCTGGTTGCGGCCGATCTCGGCATCGGCGGCGAGGCCCACCTGCTCCAGGTCGCGGCGCACCAGGCCGATCTGCTCGCGGATCAGCTCCACCGCGTCCTGCATCCGCCCGGCATTGCCGGCGGAATCGCGGGCCAGGGCGCGGATATCGGCCGAGACCGTGGCGAAGCCGCCGCCCGCCTCGCCGGCGCGCGCCGCCTCCACCGCGCCGCTGACCGCCAGCATGCCGGTCTGCGCCGCGACCAGCGCGATGCCGTCCACCACCTTGCCGATGCGCCGCGCCGATTGCTGCAGCCCGCCGATCAGCGCCGCCACCGTCTCCGCCTCGCCCGAGACCTGGGCCAGGCTGCCGGCCAGCCGCTGCACCGCGCCGCGCCCCTCGGCCAGCTGCGGCACCATTCCCTCCAGCCGCTCGCCGCTGCGGGCGGCGCCAGCCCGCGTGGCAGTGGCGGCGCGCTCGATGCCGGCCATGGCAGCGGCCGACTGCCGGGTCGCCGCCGCCTGCGCCTCGGCGCCGCGGCTGATCTGCGCGACGGAGGCCATGATCTGCCCGGCCGCGGCGGAGAGCTCCTGCACGCTGGCCGAGAGCTGCTCGGCCGCCGCCGCCACCTGATCGGCCTTGCCCAGCTCCGACCGTCCCTGGCCACCGCCGGCCAGCAGCTCCTCGGCGATCGCCGCCAGGGCCTGGGCGGTGGCGTGGCTCTGTTCCAGCGCCAGGCTCTGCTGCTGCACCGCGCGCTGCGATTCCTCCGCCGCCGCGGCCTGTTCCTCGGCCGCCGAGGCGATCTGCGCGGCGCCGCGCTGCGCCTCGCGCATGCCGCCCTCCGCCTCCACCGCCGCGGCCAGGATCGCCTCGGCCTGGCCGACCATGGCGGCCATGTCGCCGCGCACCGCCTCCAGCCGGGCGACCACCGCGCGGCCGTTCGAGGCCTCCGCCTCGGCCTGGCCGGCGGCGCCGCGGATGCGCTCGGCCACCGCCCGCACCTCGGCGCCGATGCTCTGCGCCAGGCCGGCCACCTCGGCGGCGGCGGCCTCGCTGGCCTCGGCGAAGGCGCGCACCTCCTCGGCGACCACCGCGAAGCTGCGCCCCGCCTCGCCGGCGCGGCTGGCCTCGATCGCCGCGTTCAGCGCCAGCAGATTGGTCTGGTCGGCGATGTCGGCGATCAGCAGGGTGATCTCGCCGATGCTGGCGGCATGGCCCTCCAGCCCCTCGACGACGCGCACCGAGCGCCGCTGCCGCGCCGCATTCTCGGCGACGGCGGCGGCGGCGGCGTCGATCTGCCCGCCCACCTCCAGCAGCAGCCCCTGCAGCGCATCGGCGCGGCGGCGCAGCAGCTCGGCGCGGTCGCGCGCCTGCAGGAAGACGGCGCTGACATTGTCGACCGAGCCCTGGCTTTCCTGCGCTGCTCCCGCCGCCTCGCTGGCGGCGCCGGCAATCTGCTGCAGCGCGCGGCGCAGCTCCTCTGCGGCGGCGGCGGCCTCGGCGACGCCGGCGGCCAGCTGCTCGGTGGCGGCGCCGACCCGCTCGGCCGCCTTCTGCCGGCGCAGCCGGGCGCGGTCCTGGGCGCGGCGGCTGGCGACGGGGGCGGCGAGCGGGGCGCGCGGCGGCCCGGCCGGATCGGGCTCGACGAGGCCATGGCCGGGCTTGCGCGGCAGGTCGGAGGTCTTCACCAGGGCCATGCAAAGCTCCGCGCGGCAGGCATGTGAAAGGCGAGCAATCCTGCGAATGAAGGCGCTTCCGCCGCCGGATGCAAGGGTGACGCCCCCGCTGCGGCGCAGCAGAGGCGGGGCTGTTGCGGGCTGCAGCGCGGCAGGCTTGCCAGGGTTGCACCCTCCGGCTGAAAAAAGCCCGATGGATGCCGATGCCGATGCCGCCGCCGCCCTCCTCTCCCCCGCCGACCGGCTGGCCGCGCTGCGCGCCGGGCGGCTGCCCGGGCTGCGCGTGCTGCGCCTGCCCGGGCTGGGGCTGACGAGCCTGCCCCCGGAGATCCTGGCCCTGGCGCCCAGCCTCGAGCTCCTCGACCTCAGCGGCAATCGTCTGCCGGACCTGCCGCCCGACCTCACGCGGCTGGAGCGGCTGAGCGCCGTCTTCGTCTCGGGCAATCCGATGCGGCGGCTGCCGGCGGCGCTGGGCGGCTGCGCGGCCCTCGGCCAGATCGGCGCGCGCGGCTGCGGCCTGGAGGAGCTTCCCGCCGAGGCCCTGCCCCCCCGCCTCCGCTGGCTCACCCTCACCGACAATGTTCTTTCGGTTCTGCCTGCCTCGCTGGGCAGGCAGGGGAGGCTGACCAAGCTGCTGCTGGCGGGGAACCGGCTGAAGGCCCTGCCGGCCGGCCTGGAAGGCGCCGCCTCCCTCGAGCTGCTGCGCCTCGCCGCCAACGACCTCGACGACTTGCCGGGCTGGATCGAAAGACTGCCGTCGCTGGCCTGGCTCGGCTGGTCGGCCAACCCTTTCGAAGGTTTTTTTCCGGTGCCTGCAGCGCAGGGCATCCGCTGGGCGGAGCTGGAAGCGGGCGCGCTGCTCGGCGAAGGCGCCTCCGGCCGGGTGCTGGCCGGCCGCTGGCGGCAGCCCGGCGCCGGCGACCGCCCCGTCGCCCTGAAGCTGTTCAAGGGCGCGATGACCAGCGACGGCCTGCCCGAGCGCGAGATGGCCGCCTGCCTGGCCGCCGGCGCGCATCCGCAGCTGACCGGCGCGCTGGGCCGCATCGAGGGGCATCCCGACAGCCTCGCCGGGCTGGTGATGCCGCTGCTGCCGGCGGGCTGGCAGGCGCTGGCCGGGCCGCCGTCGCTCGCCAGCTGCTCGCGCGACGTCTGGCCCGAGGCGCAGCGCATCACGCCGCAGGCCGGGCTGCGCCTGGCCCGCGCCGCCGCCACGGCCGGTGCCCATCTGCACCGGCGCGGGCTGCTGCATGGCGATCTCTATGCGCACAACCTGCTCTGGGACGGGGGGCGGGGCGAGGCGGTGCTGTCCGACTTCGGCGCCGCCAGCGTCCTGCCGCCCGGCCGGCGAGGCCTGGCGCGGCTGGAAAGCCGGGCGCTGGGCATTCTGCTCGAAGAGCTGATCGCCGCCTGCCCGGCGCTGCAACAGCCGCTCGGCGCGCTGGCCGCGGCCTGCCGCCAGCCGGAGGTCGCGCGCCGCCCGTCGCTGGCGGAAGCCCTGGCGCAGATGCCGGAGCCGTGAAGCCGGCGGCGCTTGATCCAGATCAAGCCGAATTAACTTTCCTTCATGTAATCTCCGGTCAGCCCGGGCGAGGGATGCCATGTCCGTCCGCCTGGCAGGCCGCCACGAGGAGGAAAAGAGGATGCTGGTCCGGGATGTGATGACGCGGGAGGCCATGACCGTGGCGCCGGAGACCTCCGCCGCGGCGCTGGCCGCGCTGTTCGCCGAGCGTGGCATCTCCGGCGTGCCGGTGGTGGATGCGGCAGGCAAGCTGCTCGGCATGGTGACCGAGGGCGACCTGACCCGCCGCCTGGCCGCCGAGGGCGAGGCGCCGCGCGGCTGGTTCCGCCGCCTGCTCGAGTCGGCCACGCAGCAGGCCGAGCACTATGCCCGCAGCCATGGCCGCACCGCCCGCGACCTGATGTCGACCGCCATCGTCAGCACCACGGAGGACGCCAGGATCTCCGAGGCTGCTGCCCTGCTCGAATCGCGAAACGTGCGGCGGCTGCCGGTGCTGCGCGGCGGGCAGCTGGTCGGCATCCTGTCGCGCGCCGACCTGATGCGCGCGGTGCTGGCGCCGCCCGAGGCCGCCGCCACCGCCGCGACCGATCGGGAGATCCACCAGCGCCTCCGCGACGCCATGGCGCAGCAGCCCTGGGCGGATTCCTACCTGATCTTCGTCGATGTCAGCGGGGCCGTGGTCACCTTCCACGGCTTCACCCGCGGCGAGGAGATCGGGCGGGGCCTGCGCGTGCTGGCCGAAGGCATTCCAGGGGTCAAGGCGGTGAAGCTGGACCTGGCTCCGCGGCCTGCTTTCGTTCTCGACTGAGGCAGCGGTAGCGGGGGCCGTCGCAATAGTTGACCGGGATTAAAATTTACACCGGATTTACATACGGCGCGGCCCCTTATACACCGGGCTTCCCCCCACCAACGATGGTGTCCAAGAATGCCCGACGACGCGACGAAGACGGACCTGCTGACCCTCACCGCCCAGATCGTTGCCGCCCATGTCGGGCATAACGCCGTGCAGGCGGGCGAGGTCCCGGTGCTGATCGAGCAGGTCTATCGCAGCCTGGCGGGCCTTGGCGCCGCGCCGGTGCAGGCCGCCCCGGAGGTCGCCGAGCGGCCGCAGCCGGCGGTGCCGATCAAGAAGTCGGTGATGCCCGAATACCTGGTCTGCCTGGAGGACGGGAAGAAGCTGAAGATGCTGAAGCGGCATCTGCAGACCGCCTATGGCATGACGCCTGCGCAGTATCGCGAGCGCTGGAACCTGCCGGCCGACTATCCCATGGTGGCGCCGGACTATGCCGCCAAGCGCTCCTCGCTGGCCAAGCAGATCGGCCTCGGCAAGGGCACCGGCGGCCGCGGCCGTTCTTCGTAGTTCTTTCGGTTTGCCGGGCGCCGGTGGCGCCCGGCGCGTTGCTCAGAAGCTGAACGTCGCCGAGACCACGTAGGTCCGCGCCTCGTTCTGGTTCAACAGAGAGAAACCCGGGTAGAGCGTCCAGTAGCGCGTGTCGAAGACGTTGCGCACCGCCGCCCGCAGCACGACCGGCCTGGCCTCGGCCCGCTCGATCACGTAGCGCGCCCCCAGATCCACCGTCGTCGAGGCCCCCAGGCTCTGCTTGTTGGCGGCATCGGCGTAGTTGTTGCCGGTGTAGATCGCCCGCGCGCTCAGCGTCAGGTTCGGCACGAAGGCCGGGTCCCATTCGCCGGTCAGGTTCAGGTTGGTGCGGGCCACGCCCATCACCCGGCGGCCGTCATAAAGGCCCCCTTGCGTCTTGCTCTGCTCGGCGTCCAGGAACATGGCGCCGGCGACCAGGCGGAAGCCGGGCAGCGGCTCGCCGGCGATGGTCAGCTCGGTGCCGCGGAAGCGCTGCTCGCCCTCGGCGCGGAAGGTGTTGGTGGCGGCGTCGGCGATGCCGGATTCCTGGGTGATCTGGAAGGCGCTGATGGTGGCCAGCGCCACGCCCAGGTCGAACTTGGCGCCGGCCTCGTATTGGCGGGAGACATAGGGCGCCAGCGTCTCGCCGCCGTTGCGGTAGGTCTGCGCGACGATGGTGCCCTGCTGCAGCGCCTCGATATAGGAGGCATAGAGAGACACCTGGCGCCAGGGCTTCACCACCAGCCCGACGACGGGCGTGACCACGTCCTGCTCGTAGCCGGAGGTTTTGGCGCCGGTCGCCGTCGCGTAGTTGCTGACGGAAATATCCTGGCGGCGGGCGCCGAGGGTCAGCTGGATGCGCTCGTCCAGCACCGACATCGTGTCGGCGATGGCGATGCTCTGGAAGACGGTGTCGCTCTGCTTGGTCGGCGTCCGCCGCGGCAGGAAGGGCGCCGGGTTGAAGACCGGGTTGTACAGGTTGGAGGGGATCGAGCTCAGCGCCAGCCCGCCGGCGCTGTCGCGGATCGCCCAATAGGCGCTGTAGCCCAGGCTGACGCTGTGCTGCACCGGCCCGGTGCGGAAGCGGCCGCGCAGCCCAAACTCGCCGGTGCGGCGGTCGATGGTGATCTGGTTGTAGTTGGCGGTGCTGAGGAAGTCGCCGTTCGGCATCACCGCCGTGCCCTGGTCCAACACCTGGTTCCAGTCGGTGTGGCTGGTGCCGGCGGCGGCGAAGGCGGTCAGCTCGGGCAGGATGTCGTATTCGGCGCGGACGGCGCCGTAGCTGTCCTGGAAATGCGTGAAGTTCCAGGGCGAGACGAAGCTGCGGCGCGGATTGGGGGGTGCTGCCACCCCCTGCCCCGCCGCGGGCGTGATGGTGATGTTGGCGCGCTCGGTCTGCAGGCTCTGATAGCCGAGATCGGCCGAGAGCCGCAGCCGCTCGCCGCGATAGTCGAGGCCGAGGGTGACGGCGCCGATCTCCTGGTTCTGCCCGCCGACCGAGGTGCGGCCGTCGCGATACTGCCCGTTCAGCCGCACGCCCCATTCCTGCTGCGCGCCGAAGCGGCGGCCGTAATCGATGCGGGTGCCGAGGCGGGAGTCGGACAGGTAGTCGAGGGTGAGCTCGGCCAGCGGCTCGGCCTCGGCGCGCTTCGGCACCAGGTTGATGACGCCGCCGACGCCGGAGGGCGACATGCCGGCCAGGAAGGCGGCCGGGCCGCGCAGCACCTCGACCCGCTCGATGCCGATCAGCGTGGTCTGCGAATTCGGCGCCAGACCGTACATGCCGTCGAAGCCGATCGAGCCATTCCCCAGAAAGATGCCGCGCATGCTGAAGGAATTGGCGTTGCCGTTGTTGGTCGGGTCGCCCAGCCGCACCGCCGGGTCGCTGGAGACCACGTCGGCCACCGACTGCGCCTGCTGGTCGGCGATGAAGCGCTGGGTGAAGGCCTGGCTGCTGAAGGGCGTGTCCATGGCGTCCCGCCGCCCGAGCAGCCCCATCTGCTGCCCCGAGGCCACCTGCCCGCCCGGCAGCACAGGCGGCGGCGATCCCATGGTCGAGGTGACGCGCGCGCCCTGCACCGAGACCTCGGGCAGCTCGAGCGCGCCTTCGCGCGCCGGCGGCGGGGTCAGCGTCACCACGCCGGGGGCGGTGAAGCGGAAGCCCAGGCCCGTGCCGACCAGCAGGCGGCGCAGCGCCTCCTCGGGCGTGGCGCGGCCGGCGAGGCCCGGCGACTGCCGTCCCTCGGCGATGGCGGCGTCATAGAGCAGCTGCACGCCGGATTGCCGGTAGAAGGCGACCAGGGCGGTGGGCAGCGGCTGGGCCGGGATGGCGAAGTCGATCGCCGGCTGCGCGACCACGCTGGCCGGCAGCAGCAGCGCCGCCAGCAGCGGGGCGCGGAGGAAGAGAGGCATCAGGGTTCGGTCCGATTCGCGAGCGACTCTCAGTCGCGGTTCGGACAGGTGACCCGCGCGGCGGCGCCCCCCATTACAGGGGCGCGGCCATTTTTTACGAAGCGGTCATTGGCGGCCGGGTCAGGCTGCTGCGATGGCCGGTGGTGGCGGCCAGGCGCTCGGCCAGCACCCGGCGGGCCTCGGCGCCGCCCTGGCGCAGCGCGGTCAGCTCGGCCGCCTTCAGCAGCACCACGGGGACCATCCGCACCGGCGACAGCGGCATGTCCTCGATCAGGCGGGGGAAGTCGGGATCGGGGCCGCCCAGCAGCAGGCCCAGCGCATCGTCCTCGGTGACGAAGCCGGGCGGCAGCTGGTCGGGCAGGCTATGCGCCTGGCTAAAGCCCGGCAATTCCATCGACAGCACCCCATGCCGCTCCAGCTGGTGGACGATGCCGCCGGCGCCGGCGACGGTGCCGGCGACATGGCTGAGCAGCTCGAAGGCCCAGGACCGGCTGAGCCCAGCGACATCGCCCGGCAGGCCGGCGAATTCGGCGGCAATGTCGGCGGTTTCGACGAAAAGCTCCATGCCGTAGCCGTTGCCGCCGCCCTGGACATTGTCGAAGGGGTCGGACAGCCCGTCGGTCGCCAGCACCAGGCTGTGGCCGCGCCGCACCACGCGATAGGCCTGCCGCGTCGAGGGCCAGGCCGGGCCGCCGGTGAAGGAGGGGCTGATCAGATGCGTCAGCACATCGTCCTCGACCTGGCCCACCGCCGCCCAATAGGCGTAGCGGCGGTCGAAGCCGGCCTGGAAGGCGGCGCTGTCGTCCTGCGGCGGCGGCGGCGCGGCGGGCGCTTCCGGCCCGGGATCGAGGGGTGCTGCCGCGGCGGGCGGCGGCGGCGGCGGCGGCTCGGGCGGCGGGCCCGCGGGCTTGTCCTGGAGACCGAGCAGTCCACGCAGCCATGTCAGCAGAGCCACCGGCAGCTTCCTCTGTTACCGCTGGCCTCCGTGATGCCCGATCCTGCGGCGGCCGCCCAGTCAAAGCCTCTTGTAAGGGGATGACGGTTTCGCGGCCCGCTTGTCCGCCTGGCCTGCCAACGATATAGCCACTCAGGAACAACGAGCGGAGCCTGCCCCGATGCGCCGTCGCGCCCTTCTCGCCGCCGCCGCGGCCTTCGCTTCCCTTCTCGCCGTCGCCCAGCCCGTCCGGGCCCAGGGTTCGGCCGAGGGCCCCGTGTTCTTCGCCGCCGCCAGCCTGACCGACGCCATGCGCGCATTGGGAGAAATGTGGCGCGCCAAGGGGAATGCCGTGCCGCGCTTCTCCTTCGCCGCCTCCTCGGCGCTGGCCCGGCAGATGGAGCAGGGCGCCCCCGCCGATATTTTTGCTTCTGCTGACGAGCCCTGGATGGATTACGTCCAGCAGCGCCAGCTGATCGTCGAAGCCACCCGCAGCAGCCCGCTGGCCAATGCGCTGGTGCTGATCGCCCCCGCCGACCGTCCGGCGCCGGCGATCACCCTCGACCGCAACACCGATTTCTCGGCCGTGCTCGGCGCCGATGGCCGCATCGCGACCGGCGACCCGTCCAACGTTCCCGTCGGCAAGTATGCCCAGGCGGCGCTGACCTGGATGGGCCAGTGGGAGAAGGTGTCGCCGCGGCTGGCGCGGGCCGACAATGTCCGCTCCGCTTTGCTGCTGGTCGAGCGCGGCGAGGCGCCGCTCGGCATCGTCTATGCGACCGACGCCGCGGCGTCGAAGGGCGTGCGCGTGGTCGCCACCTTCCCGGCCGAAAGCCACCCGCCGGTGACCTATCCCTTCGCCCTGGCCCGCCGCGCCGCCGACAACGCCGCCGCCAAGGGCTTTCTGGCCTTCATCACCGGGCCGGAAGCGGCCGAGACCTATCGCCGCTTCGGCTTCGGCCTGCGCACGCCCTGACCGCCGGTGCTCGAGGCGGCGACCGGCTGGCTGACGGCCGAGGAATGGGAGGCGGTCCGGCTCAGCCTGAGCGTCGCCCTGCGTTCCGTGGTCTTCGGCCTGCCGCCGGCGGTGCTGGCGGCCTGGCTGCTGGCGCGCGGCCGTTTCCCCGGGCGCTCGCTGCTGGATGCGGCGGTGCATCTGCCGCTGGTCATGCCGCCCGTCGTGGTCGGCTGGCTGCTGCTGGTGACCTTCGGGGTGCGCGGCCCGGTCGGTAGCCTGCTGAACGACTGGTTCGGGCTGAGGCTGGTCTTCACCACCGGCGGCGCCGCCCTGGCCACCGCAGTGATGTCCTTCCCGCTGATCGTCCGCGCCGTGCGCCTCAGCCTGGAGGCGGTGGACCAGGGGCTGGAGGATGCCGCCCGCACCCTGGGCGCCGGGCCCTTCGACCGCTTCTTCACCATCACCCTGCCGCTGATCTCGCCGGGCATCCTGTCCGGCGCCATCACCGCCTTCGCCGCCGGGCTGGGCGAGTTCGGCGCGGTGATCACCTTCGCCTCCAACATTCCCGGCCAGACCCAGACCCTGCCGCTCGCGATCTATGCCGCGACCCAGACCCCGGGCGGCGAGGCCACCGCGGCCAAGCTCGCCGGCGTCTCCTTCGCCCTGGCGGTCAGCGGGCTGCTGCTGGCCGAGATGGTGTCGCGCCGCATGCAGCGCCTGCTCGGGCGGGAGCGCGGCTGATGCTGGAGATTTCCCTGCGGCATCGCTTCCCCGGCTTCGCGCTGGACGCGGCATTCACCGCGCCGACGCCCGGCGTCACGGTGATCTTCGGCCCCTCGGGCTGCGGCAAGTCCACCGTGCTGGCCGCCGTCGCCGGGCTGCTGCGCCCGGCCGAGGGCCGTATTTCTGTCGGTGGCGTCACGCTGTTCGACGGTGGCGCGAAGAAATTCGTCGCCCCCGAGAAGCGGCGCTGCGGCGTGGTCTTCCAGGATTCGCGGCTGTTCCCGCATCTCTCGGTCGAGAGCAACCTGCGCTACGGCCTGAAGCGCGCGCCGAAGGACGCCGAAGGCCCTGGCTTCGACGAGGTCGTCTCTCTCCTCGGCATCGAGGCGCTGCTCGGCCGCCGCCCGGCGGCGTTGTCCGGCGGCGAGAAGCAGCGTGTCGCCCTCGGCCGCGCCTTGCTGTCGCGCCCGGCGCTGCTGCTGATGGACGAGCCGCTGGCCGCGCTGGATGCCGCGCGCAAGGCCGAGGTGCTGCCTTATCTGGCCCGGCTGCGGCACCGGCTGCGCATCCCGCTGCTCTATGTCACCCATGCCCTGGACGAGGTCGACCGCCTGGCCGACACGCTGGTGCTGATGCAGGCGGGCCGCGTGCTGGCCGCGGGTCCCCTGGAAGCGCTCGCCGCCCGCACCGACCTGCCGATGCTGGCCGGGCGGCAGGATGCCGGCGTGGTGCTGTCCTGCCGCGTCGCCGCCCAGGACGAGGCGCGCGGCCTGACCCGGCTGGACTTCCCCGGCGGCAGCCTGGTGGTGCCGCAGGCGGCGCTGGCGCTGGGCCATGCGGTGCGGCTGCGCATCCAGGCGCGCGACGTCGCCATCGCGACCAGCCGGCCGGAGGGGCTGTCGGTGCAGAACCTGCTGCCCGCCACGCTCGCCGCGATCGAGCCCGGCGGCGCGCATGATGTTCTTCTCAGGCTTGCGGTCGGCGACAGCATCCTGCTGAGCCGTGTGACGAAGGATGCCGTGGGCCGGCTGGGCCTGACGCCCGGCCTGCCGGTCTGGGCGCTGATCAAGGCCGTCGCTTTCTTCGCCGAGGGTCGCGACGGCGCCGGTTGACGGCGAGGCCATGTTCTGGTTTTGATCCCGCTCAGCCGCGAACGGGACAGCCACGGTGGAAGCCGAGCCGGCGATCCGCAAGATCATCCATATCGACATGGATGCCTTCTACGCCTCGGTCGAGCAGCGCGACGACCCGTCGCTGCGCGGCCGGCCGCTGGCGGTGGGCGGGTCGAAGGCGCGCGGCGTGGTGGCGGCGGCCAGCTACGAGGCGCGGCGCTTCGGCGTGCGCTCGGCCATGCCCTCGGTCACGGCGCAGCGGCTGTGCCCGGAGCTGCTCTTCGTCCCGCCGCGCTTCGAGGTCTATCGCGCCGTCTCGCGCCAGATCCGCGACATCTACGAGGAATACACGCCGCTCGTCGAACCGCTGTCGCTGGACGAGGCCTATCTCGACGTCACGACGAATCTGAAGGAGATCCCCTGGGCGACGCGCATCGCGACGGCGATCCGCGCCACCATCCTGGAACGCACGGGCCTCACCGCCTCGGCCGGGATTTCCTACAACAAGTTCCTGGCGAAGATGGCCTCCGACCATCGCAAGCCGAACGGGCAATTCGTCATCACCCCTGAGCAGGGCGCCGATTTCGTGGCGCAGCTGGAGATCGCCCGCTTCCACGGCATCGGCCCGGCGACGGCGAAGAAGTTCCATGGCCTGGGCATCCGCACCGGGGCCGAGCTGCGCGAATGCCCCCTGCCCTTCCTGCAGCAGCACTTCGGAAAGGCCGGGGCGGCCTTCCACGCGATCGCCCGCGGCATCGACCATCGCCAGGTGCGCCCCGACCGGCCGCGCAAGTCCTCCGGCAGCGAGACCACCTATGGCACCGACCTGGCCGAGCCCGCCGCCGTCGAGGAAGGCGTCGCGAAGCTGGCGGCCCAGGTCTGGGACTGGTGCGCGCGCCACGACTGGTTCGGCCGCACGGTGACGGTGAAGCTGCGCTACGCCGATTTCCACACCGTCACCCGCAGCCGGACCCTCGCCCGCCCTATTGCCGCCGAAGCCCTGCTGGCGGCCACCGCCCGCGAGCTGGTGCAGGGGTTGTTCCCGCTCGAGAAGGCCGTGCGGCTGCTGGGGGTGACGGTCTCCGGCGCCGAGGGCGAGAGCGACGAGGAGGAGCCGGCCCAGCCCAGCCTGGATTTCGGCGGGGGATGAACGACTCTCGAATCACCGCATAAAGATATCTTTATGCCAATTGACAAAGCCGCCCGCCTTGGCTGAGATGGCGCGGTCGAGGTTCCCCGGCGCGCGCCCGTCGCGCGCCGCGGGCTAAGAGGGAATCCGGTGCAGCCGCGGCGACGCGGCGAAACCGGAGCTGCCCCCGCAACTGTGAGCGGCGAGCCGCCATCCGGGATGCCACTGGCGCGACCTCGCGCCGGGAAGGCGGATGGCGGCCGTGACCCGCGAGCCAGGAGACCTGCCTCGACCGCATAACGTCCTCCGGCGGGGTGTCCGGTCAGGTCGCGTCGATCCTGCACGCGGAAGCCCGCGGGCGGGCGCGCGCCCGGCTGGCTCCGCGCCCCAAATGACAGGTGAGGTCATGACTGTCTCGGTCGCCACGCTCGGCTTTCCTCGCATCGGCCCGCGCCGCGAGCTCAAGACGGCGCTGGAGCGCCACTGGTCCGGCAAGGCGTCCGGCGCCGAGCTGCTGGACGTGGCCGCCACGCTGCGCGGAAAGGCCTGGGCGATGCAGAAGGCGCTGGGCGCCGATATCGTCCCCAGCAACGATTTTTCCTTCTACGACCATGTGCTGGACACCAGCGCCATGGTCGGCGCCATCCCCGCCGCCTATGGCTGGCAGGGCGGCACGGTCGACCTGGACACCTATTTCGCCATGGCCCGCGGCGCCCAAGGGGAGGCGCATCACGACTGCGGCGCCGGCTGCACGCACAAGGCGATCGACGTGCCGGCGGCCGAGATGACCAAGTGGTTTGACACCAACTACCACTATCTGGTGCCGGAGTTTTCTGGCGGTCAGCGCTTCGCCCTGTCCTCCACCAAGGTGATCGACGAATATCTGGAGGCCAAGGCGCAAGGGGTGGTGACGCGCCCGGTGCTGCTGGGGCCGGTGACCTTCCTGAAGCTCGGCAAGGTCGATGCGGCGCAACGCGCGGCGCTGCTGCCGGGGCTGCTGGCCGTCTATCTCGAGGTGCTGTCCCGCCTGGCCGCTGCCGGCGCTGGCTGGGTGCAGATCGACGAGCCCTGCCTCGTGCTGGATCTCGACGATGCCGACCGCGCGCTGCTGACCGAGGCCTATGCGGTCCTCGCCGCCCAGGCGCCGGCGGCGAAGCTGATGCTGACCACCTATTTCGGCGGGCTTGGCGACAATCTGGCGACGGCGCTGTCGCTGCCGGTGGCGGGGCTGCATCTCGACCTGGTGCGGGCGCCGGGGCAGCTCGACCTGGTGCTGTCACGCGCGCCAGCCTCGCTGCTGCTGTCGCTCGGCATCATCGACGGGCGCAATGTCTGGCGTGCCGACCTGGAAAATCTGGCGCGTCGCCTGGCCCCGGTGGCGGCGCAGCGCGACATCGTCGTCGCGCCGTCCTGCTCGCTGCTGCATTGCCCGGTGGACCTGGCGCAGGAAACGGCGATCGACCCCGAGATCGCCCGCTGGCTGGCCTTCGCCGTGCAGAAGATCGAGGAGCTTTCCGTTCTTGCCCGTGCGCTGAACGAAGGCCGCGACGCCGTCGCCGACCAGCTCGCCGCCTCGACCGAAGCCGCCGAGGCGCGCCGCACCTCGCCGCGCATCCACGACCCTGCCGTCGCCGCCCGCCTGGCCGCGGCGACGCCGGCCATGGCGCGCCGCCGCTCCGACTTCGCCGCGCGCCGCGGGCTGCAGGCCGAGGCGCTGGGGCTGCCGGCCTTCCCGACCACCACCATCGGCTCCTTCCCGCAGACGGAAGCCGTGCGCAAGGCGCGCGCCGCCCATGGCAAGGGCGCGCTGTCCGACGCCGATTACGACGACTTCCTGCGTGCCGAGACGGCGCGGACGGTATCCTGGCAGGAGCAGATCGGCCTCGACGTGCTGGTGCATGGCGAGTTCGAGCGCAACGACATGGTGCAGTATTTCGGCGAGCAGCTGTCCGGCTTCGTCTTCACGAAGCATGGCTGGGTGCAGTCCTATGGCTCGCGCTGCGTGCGGCCGCCGATCCTGTTCGGCGACGTCTCCCGCCCGCAGGCCATGACGGTCGGCTGGTGGCGCTATGCCCAGGGCCTGACGCAGCGGCCGATGAAGGGGATGCTGACCGGGCCGGTGACCATCCTGAACTGGTCCTTCGTCCGCGACGACATTTCTCGCGAACTGGCCTGCCGCCAGCTGGCGCTGGCCATCCGCGACGAGGTGGCCGACCTGGAGCAAGCCGGCGCCCGCATCATCCAGATCGACGAGGCCGCCCTGCGCGAAGGTCTTCCCCTCCGCCGCGGCGACTGGCAGGGCTATCTCGATTGGGCCGTCGAAAGCTTCCGGCTGACGGCGTCGGGCGTCGCCGATGCCACCCAGATCCACACCCATATGTGCTATTCCGAGTTCAACGACATCATCGCCGCCATCGGCGCCATGGATGCCGACGTCATCTCGATCGAGACGGCGCGCTCGAAGATGGAGCTGCTCGGCGCCTTCGCCGACTACCGCTACCCGGCCGAGATCGGGCCTGGCGTCTACGACATCCACTCGCCGCGCGTGCCGCCGGTGGAGGAGATGCTGGCACTGCTCGACGCCGCCCGCGCCCGGCTGTCGCCGGACCAGCTCTGGGTCAATCCGGATTGCGGGCTGAAGACCCGCAAATGGCCGGAGACCGAGGCCGCCCTGATCAACATGGTCGCCGCGGCGCAGGCCGCCCGCGCGCAGGCCTGAAACGGAAAGACGAATGAGCAACATGACCCGGGTGACGCCGGTGCTGGAACGCTGGCTGGGGGGCGAGCGCTTCGCCCCCCTCCCCGCCCGCGACGTGGCGCAGCCGCTGCCGCTTCTGTCCTTCGAATTCTTCCCGCCGCGCACCGAGGCGCTGGACCAGCAGCTCTGGTCCTGCATCGAGCGTCTGGCGCCGCTGCGGCCACGCTTCGTCTCGGTGACCTATGGCGCCGGCGGCACGACGCAGGAACGCACCCATGCGACGGTCGCCCGCCTGGCGCGCGAGACCGACCTCGTCCCCGCCGCCCACCTGACCTGCGTCGGCGCCACGCGCGAGGCCATCGACGATGTCGCGCGCGGCTATTGGGAAGCCGGCGTGCGGCATATCGTCGCGCTGCGCGGCGACGCGGCTCCGGGCACCGACTATGCCCCGCATCCCGGCGGCTATGCCTATGCCAGCGACCTGGTCGCCGGGCTGAAGCGGATCGGCGATTTCGAGATTTCGGTGGCCGCCTATCCGGAGGTGCATCCCGGCGCGTCGAGCCCGGAGGCCGATCTCGACAACCTGAAGCGCAAGCTGGATGCCGGCGCCACGCGGGCCATCACCCAGTATTTCTTCGACACCGGCACCTATCTGCGCTTCCTCGACCGGTGCCTGGCCGCCGGCATCACCGCGCCGATCGTGCCGGGCATCATGCCGGTCTCCAACTTCGCGAATGCAAAAAAGTTCTCGGCGATGTGCGGGACCAGCGTGCCGGCCTGGCTGGCCGAGCTGTTCGAGGGCACCGACGATGCGCCGGAAATCCGCCGCATCGTCGCCAGCATCGTCGCCGCCGAGCAGGTGCGCACCCTGCAGGCCAACGGCATCGACGAGTTCCATTTCTACACGCTGAACCGGCCGGAGCTGACCCTGGCCATCGCGCATGTGCTGGGCGTCAGGGCGCCGGCTTCGCCTCCGCCCGGGTGATGATATCTGCAAACCGCTGACGCACGCGCGGCGGCAGGCTCTGCGGGACGGCAGCGGCCGAAGGCTTCTCCGTCCCCACCTGCACCAGCATCACCATGCCCATGGCGTAATGCGGAATGCATTGGATGCCGTAGAAGCCGGGCGTGGTGAAGGTGACCTCGATCTCCTCGTTGATGCGGCCGCGCACCGTCGCCGCCCCCTCCGGCCAGAAGGAGGGGATGGTCGCGGCGTTGTGCGAGACATGCGTCGCGATGAACTTCACCGTGTCGCCCGGCGCGATCTGCAGATAGTCGGGCTCATAGACCATGCCGCCGGTGTCGTTGCGGTTCAGCATGCGGACCTCGTGCATCTCGGCCATCGCGGGGCGGGCCAGCAGCATCGCCACGCCAAGCGCCATCATCAGTCGCATCGGATCAAGCCTTCAAGCCAAGGGTTGGAAACGCAGGATCCGGCTGCCATCGGCCGGATCGATGAGGAAGCTGGCGCGCACGCCGAAGACGTCGCGCAGCAGATCGGGCGTCAGGATGTCCGACGGCGCGCCCAGCGCCACCAGCCTGCCGCGATGCATGACGCCCAGGCGGTCGCAGCCCATCGCCTGGTTCAGGTCGTGCAGCGCGATCACCGTGGTGACGCGGAGCCCCGCCACCAGCCCCAGGATGCCCAGCTGGTGGTGGATGTCGAGGTGGTTGGTCGGCTCGTCCAGCAGCAGGATGCGCGGCTGCTGGGCCAGCGCGCGGGCGATATGCACCCGCTGCCGCTCGCCGCCCGACAGGGTGATCCAGTCGCGCGCCGACCGGTCGGCCATCTCGACGACATCGAGGGCGCGACGGACGATGGCGTCGTCCTCGGCACCCCAGGGCCGCAGCATCGACAGAAACGGCGTGCGGCCGAGCTCCACCGCGTCGCGCACGGTGATGCGGTCGGCGGTTTCCGCCTGCTGCTCGACCAAAGCGAGGACCTGCGCCACCTCGCGCCGGCGCATTTCCGTCAGGGGGCGACCGTCCAGCAGGACACGGCCGGCGCTGGGCGCCAGCACCCCCGCCAGCATGCGCAGCAGCGTCGACTTGCCGGACCCGTTCGGGCCGATCAGGCCGAGCCGCTCGCCGGGGGCCACGCGCAGCGCGACATCCTGGACGATCGCCTGGCCGCGGGTCGACCAGGACAGGCCTTCTGCTTCGAGCCTCATCGCGCAGGCCTCCGCCGCACCAGGATCAGCGCGAAGACGGGCGCGCCGACCAGCGCGGTGACCACGCCGATCGGCAGCACCTGGCCGGGCACCGCGATGCGCGAGACCACGTCGGCGCCGATCAGGAACAGCGCGCCGATCAGCGCCGAGGCCGGCACCAGCCGCACATGCCGCACGCCCACCAGGAAGCGCGCCGCATGCGGCACCACCAGCCCCACGAAGCCGACGGAACCCACGATGCTGACCATCACCGCGGTCGCCAGCGCGGCCGCCAGGATCAGCAGCGCCTGGATGCGCTTCACCGGCACGCCGAGCGACAGGGCTGAATCGGCGCCGAAGGTGAAGGCGTCCAGCGCGCGCGCCTGCCACAGGCAGACCAGCGTCACGGCCAGCGCCACCGGCACCGCCGCGCCGACATTGTCCCAGCGCGCGCCGCTGAGATTGCCGAGCAGCCAGAACATGATGCCGCGGGCCTGCTCGGCGCTGGCCGAGCGGGTGATGATGAAGGCGGTCAGCGCGTTGAACAGCTGCGAGCCGGCGATGCCCGCCAGCACGATCTGCCCCGCCGCGCGCGGCCCGGCGCCGCCGCCGGAAGCCCGCGCCAGCAGCGCCACCAGCAGGAAGGCCGACAGCGCCCCGCCCAGCGCGCCGGCGGAGAGCGAGATCGCCCCGGCGCCGAGGCCGGCCACGGTGACCAGCACGGCGCCGGTGGAAGCGCCGGCGGAAATCCCCAGCAGATAGGGTTCCGCCAGGGCGTTGCGCAGCAGCGACTGCAGGATGACGCCGGAGACCGCCAGCGACGCGCCGCAGCAGGCGGCGATGATCGCCCGCGTCAGCCGGTAGTTCCAGATGATGCCCTGGTCGATGCGGTCGATCGCATAGCTCGCGCCAAAGATCTTGTTGGCCAGGGTCTGCCAGACGCTGGCCACCGGGATGGCGGTCTCGCCGATGCAGACCCCGGCCAGGATGGCGCCGGCCAGCACCAGCGCGATCCAGCCGGCATGCCAGGCGAAGCGGGCCGCCAGCCTCGCCAGCGGCCCGGCGACGTGGCTCACTGCCGCAGCTTGGCCATGGCCTCGGTCAGCGCCTCCAGCCCGCCGACCAGGCGGATGGTGGCCTGCATGGCATGGGCGTCGAGGATGACGATGCGGCCTTCGCGCACCGCGGTCATCTCGCGCGTCACCGGGTCGGCGCGCAGGAAGGCCAGCTTCTTCTCGACGTCGTCGGCGGGGAAGCGGCGGCGGTCCATGCGGGCGATGACCAGCACCGAGGGATTGGCGCGGGCGATGCTTTCCCAGCCGACCGTTGGCCATTCCTCGTCCGACTGCACGACGTTGCGCAGGCCGAGCGTCCGCATCATGTAGCCCGGGATGCCCTTCTGGCCCGCCATATAGGGGTCGAGGTCCAGATCGGCGCTGGAGAACCAGAAGGCGGCAGAAGCGTCGGTCAGCTTCAGCGCCTGGGCGCGGGCGACGGCGGCGGCCTCGCGGGCGCGGAGATCGGCGACCAGCTTCGCGCCGGCCGACTGGCGGTCGAAGATGGCGGCCAGCTGCTCGATGCCCTTGTAGATGGTGGCGGTGGTGAAGGGCGCGGTGCGGGTGCCGTCGGCGCCGACCAGGTTGTTCTTGCCCTCGCAGTCGGAGGGCATGATGTAGGTCGGAACGCCCAGCTCATGGAATTGCGGCCGGGTGCCGACGACGCCCTGGGCGCCGATCATCCATTCGAACTGGGTGGCGACCAGGCCCGGGCGCTTGTTGATGACGGATTCGAAGCTGGGCGCGTTGTTGTCCAGCCGCGGCACGCGGTCGTTCTGCGCGGCGAACTCGGGCAGCACCGCGTTGAACCAAAGGGACGTGCCGGCCATGTTCTCGCCGACACCCAGCGCATAGAGCGTCTCGGTCGCCGCCTGGCCGATGGTCACCACGTTGCGCGGCGCCGCCGGGAAGCTGAGCGTCTGGCCGCAATTCTCGACCGTCAGCGGATAGGCCGTGGATTGCGCGGCGGTGGGCAGCGCGGCCAGCAGCCCGGCGCCCAGGAACGCGGAAAGGAAAGCGCCGCGACGAGCGCGGCCCTGCGAATGGGTCATCAAAGAATCCTCCCCGGACACCCCGCCGGATGGGTCGTTGCACGATGCCGGCAGGTCTCCTGACTGGCGGGTCATCGCCCGTCCCCGACCTTCCCGGGATCGCTCCCAGTGGCGTCTTCGGAGAGGGGCTCGCCGCCTACAGTTGCGGGGGCAGTTCCGGTTCGGGGCCCTGGCGGACCCCGGCGGATTCCCTTTTGATTCCTTTCGGAAACCGGTGCTGGTTGTCTAGCCGACCGCGCGGCCGGCCGGCAAGCGCGGGCGCGGCATCTCGGGCAGGATGGCGTCGCGGAGCGCCTGCAGCACCGGCGGCAGCGGGCCGGGGCCGAAGGGGTCGGCCACCTCGACCGGGCGGCGGTCCTGCATGACGTAGGACCGGTCGGCGAAGCCGCGCAGCAGCCGCAGGTCGTGGGTAACGAACAGAAAAGCCATGCCATGCTGGGCGCGCAGGCGGCGCAGGAGAGCCATGACGCGAGCCTGGGTCTCCAGGTCCAGGCTGTTCACCGCCTCGTCCAGCACCACCAGCCGCGGCCGGGTGGCGAGCGCGCGCGCGATGCAAAGGCGCTGCAGCTGCCCGCCGCTCATCCGATGCGCCGGGCGGTCGAGCAGTTCCGGCGGCAGGTCGACCTCGGCCAAAAGCTCGGCGACGCGGTCGCGGCTGGCCTCGCCCTGGACGGTCAGCGGCTCGGCCACGACCTCATAGCCGGTGAAGCGCGGGCTGGTGGCGGCCTGGGGGTCCTGGAACACCGCCTGGATGGCGCGGCGGGTCGCCGGCGCCATGCGGCCGCGGAAGTCGGTCAGGGGCGCGCCGTCGAACAGGATGCGGCCGGCATCGGGCCGCTCCAGCCCCAGCACCAGCCGGCCCAGCGTGCTCTTGCCCGAGCCGGTGCGGCCGAGCAGCGCCACGCATTCGCCAGTGCCGATGGTCAGCCTCGCCCCCTGCAGCACCGGATGCCGGCGACTTCGGGAAAAGATCCCGCCCTGGCGATAGCCGTGGTGGATGTCCTGCAGCTGCATCATGCGTAGAGCGCCCGATGCGCCGCGACCAAAGCCTGGGCGCGGGGATGCGCCGGATCCTCGAACAGGTTGTGGGCCGATTGCAGCTCGACGATGCGGCCCTGGTCCATCACCGCCACCGTGTCGGCCAGGCGAGCGATGACGGAGAGGTCGTGGGTGACCAGCAACAACCCGATGCCGCGGCGCTGCACCAGCGCCTCCAGCAGGTCGAGCAGCCGCGCCTGCACCACCAGGTCCAGGTCGGTGGTCGGCTCGTCAGCCAGCAGGAAGAGCGGGTCGCGCGCCAGGGCCAGCGCCAGCATCACCCGCTGCAGCATGCCGCCGCTGAGCTGTGACGGATAAAGCGACGCAATCTCCGCGGGCCGCTCGAAGCCGACCTCGGCGAGCAGGCCCTGCATCTTTTCCCACGCCGGCGCGCCGCGCAGCCCGTCGCAGGCGAGCGTCTCGAGGAAGTGGCGGCCGATGCTGACCAGCGGGTTGAAGCCGCCGCGCGGCGCCTGCTGCACCAGTCCGACGATGCGGCCGCGCAGCGTCGCGGGCTCGACCGGCTGGCTGTCCAGCGCCACCAGCCCCGCGACCCGCTTCACCCCCGGCGGCAGCAGGTCGAGGATGGCCAGCGTCGTCAGGCTCTTGCCGCCGCCGCTGGTGCCGACCAGGCCGAGCACCTTTCCTCGCCGGATGGTCAGGCTGACGTCGCGCACCAGGGCATGCTCGCCGTCATGCAGGTGCAGGGCGAGGAGGGACAGCGCGCGCGGGCTCAATGCAGGTGGTCCGGCATTCCGGGGTCCAGCCGGTCGCGCAGCGCGTCGCCCAGCAGGTTGCAGCCCAGCACGGTCAGCAGGATGGCCGCTCCCGGCAGCAGCACCAGCAGGGGCGCCGAGCGGAAGAAGGGCCGGGCATCGTTGATCATGATGCCCCATTCGGCCGCCGGCGGCGCCAGGCCGAGGCCCAGGAAGGACAGCCCTGCGACATGCAGCATCCAATGCCCGAGATCGAGGCTGGCCAGCACCGCCAGCGGCCCTGCCAGCGCCGGCAGCAGGTGGCGCCGCGCGATGGCCAGGCGCGACAGCCCGGCGATGCGGGCGGCGGCGACATGGTCGCGCGACCGCAGCGACAGGGTTACGCCGCGCACCAGCCGGGCGTACCAGGCCCAGTGCGACAGGGCGATGGCGACGACGACATTGGCGATGCCGGTGCCCAGGGCGCCGATCATGAACAGCGCCAGCACCAGGGTCGGCACGGTCATGAAGGCGTCGCAGATGCGCATCAGCACCGCATCCACCACGCCCCCCGCCAGCCCCGCCACCATGCCGACGGCGCAGCCGAAGACCAGCACCAGGACCAGGATCATGCCCACGGCGCCAAACGACGCCCGCGCGCCCCAGAGAAGCCGGGACAGCATGTCGCGGCCCAGGTGGTCGGTGCCCAGCCAATGCTCGGCCGAGGGCGGCTGCAGCCGGCTGGCCAGGTCGGTCAGGGTCGGGTCATAGGGCGCGATCCAGGGGGCGAGCGCCGCCGCCAGCAGCAGAAGGGCCACCAGCCCCGCGGCGGCCGGGATGACGAAGCGCTTCATGCCGCGCCCTCCAGCCGGATGCGCGGGTCGAGCCAGGCATAGGCGATGTCGATGACCAGGTTGCACAGCACGAAGACCGTGGTCATCACCAGGACAAAGCCCTGCAGCACCGGATAGTCGCGGTTGGCAATGGCGGTGAGCGCATAGCGGCCGAGGCCGGGCCAACCGAAGACGCTTTCCACCACCATGGCGCCGCCCATCAGCTCGCCCAGATGCAGGCCGATGGCGGTCAGCGGCGGCAGCAGCGCGTTCAGCATGACATGCCGTCCGATCAGCGTCCGGCGCGGCAGGCCGCGGGCGCGGGCGAAGCGCAGATGCGGCTCGCCCAGCACGCCGAGGACGGAAGCCCGCACCAGCCGCAGCATGACGCAGGCCGACATGGTGGCGGTGGCCAGGGCCGGCAGGATGATGCTGGACGGCCCGTCCCGCCCGATCGCCGGCAGCCAGCCCAGCGTCACCGCGAAGACCAGCACGAAGAGAAACCCCAGCCAGAAATTCGGCAGCGAGACGCCCAGGAAGGAAATCGCCCGGGTCAGGTGGTCCGGCCAGCGGTCGCGGTTCAGCGCCGCCCAGAGGCCGAGCGGCACGCCCACCGCAATGGTCACCAGCATCGCCGTCCCCGCCAGCTGCAGGGTCGCCGGCAGGTAATGCGCGATTTCTTCCAGCACCGGGCGGCGGGTGAACCAGGATTCTCCCAGGTTGCCGCGCAACGCCTCGGCCAGCCAGGCGAGGTATTGCGCCAGGATCGAGCGATCGAGGCCGAGCTCGGCGCGGGCCAGGGCGAGGGCCGCGTCCGTCGGCGGGATCTGCGCCAGGCGCAGATAGTCCAGCGCCGGGTCGCCGCGCCCCAGCCGCAGCATGGCGAAGAAGCCGAAGGAGACGAGCAGCAGCAGCGGCAGCAGGCTGGCCAGCCGCCGCAGGGCGAAACGCAGCATCGCGGTCAGCCCTGGCCGATCCGCTCGAAGGGGATGTCTGTCTGTGTCGCGCCGAAGGGCACCGTTCCGAGCTCCCGCCGGTGGACGATCTTGTTGGTCAGGAAGGAGACCGGGAAATACACCGCCTGCTCATGCAGCGTGGTCAGCAGCCAGCGGTATTCTTCCGCCCGCGTGGCCTCGTCGCTGCCGGCCAGCACGCCGGTGATGCGGCGGTCGATCTCTGCCTTCATCGCCAGGCCGCGCTGCGCCTGGTAGTCGGCATGGGCCGGCGCCCGCATCGAGCCCATGAAGGCATGCGGGTCATAGGGTGCGCCCCAGGTATCGCCGAAGATCATGCCGAATTCGCCGGACCGCTGGCGGCCCTGATAGGTGCCGGCATCCTCGCCGATCAGCCTTCCTTCGATGCCGATGCGGGCGAGGTCGCCCTGGATGGCCTCGGCGATCGCCTTCTGCAGCGCATCGCTGCCGGTGAAGCAGAGATCGAGCGCCAGCGGCTTGCCGTCGCGCTGCCGGATGCGGGCGCCAGGGGGAAGCCGCCAGCCCGCCGCCTCCAGCCGAGCGATGGCGGCGGCGCGGTCGAAGCGGGGCGCGCGCAGGCCGAGGCCGGTATAGGGAAAATTCTCGGCGAAAAGGGTCTCGGCCGCCGGCTCGGTGTCGAGCAGCACATGCTTGACCAGCGCCGCCCGATCGATGCCCTGGGCGATGGCCTGGCGCACCGCCAGCTCCTCGGTCGGGAACCGGGCGGAATTCACCGCCAGCAGCCGCGTCGCCAGCGGCGGCGAGATGGCGGTGGTGAAGCGCCGATCCGCGGCAAAGCGCCGGAAGGTGTCGCCATCCAGCTGGTCGGTGCCATAGGACAAATCAATCTCGCCGGCTTCCAGCGCCAGGGCGCGCGCATTGCTGTCGCCCACCACCCGCACCAGGATTTCTTCCAGCGCCGGCCTGGCGCCCCAGTAATCCGGGTTGCGGCGGAACAGGTCGTGCCGGCCGCGGATGGTCTCGGCCAGCGTCCAGGGGCCCGTGCCGACCGGCACGGCCAGGCTGCCATCCGGGCGCAGCGCCGCCGGCGAGGCGAAGCGAAGCGGCCGCGGCAGGGCGAGCTCCAGCAGGGTTGGGTAGTAGCCGCCCTTCAGCCGCAGCCGGACGGTCATCGGGTCGATCGCCTCGGCGCCCTCGATCCGCTCGACCAGGGCGAGCCAGGCATGGCGCGGGCGGTTGGCCAGCACCGCCTCGACATTGGCCACCACCGCCGCGGCGTCGAAGGGCGTGCCGTCGGAGAAACGCACCCCCGGCCGCAGGGCGAAGCGCCAGCTGCGGCCATCCGGCTCCAATTCCCAAGTGGTCGCCAAAGCGGGCGCCAGGCCGCCGCCCTCGACATAGCGGACCAGCGGCTCGTAGAGCATCGACTGCGCATACATCTGGTCCGGCGAATAGAGATGCGGATGCAGCGGCCCGGCATGGCTCGGCCAGGAAAACACCAGCCGCTTCCTGGCCTGTTGCGCGCGCGCCGGCCCGGCGATGGGCGCTGCCAGGACGGGCAGGCTTTGCAGCAGGCGGCGACGCAGCATCCGGCGGGTTCCTCGATCCAACCGGTATGCTAATTATGAAGAAACGTCATATCAACCGGTGGAATTGGGCCGCATGCAGCGCATCACCATCACCCTGGACGACGACCTGCTGCAGGCGGTCGATGCGCATGGCCCGCCCGGCGGCAACCGCTCCGAGACCATCCGCGATCTGATCCGCGCCGGGCTGCGCCAGGCCGAGGCCCAGCGCCCACCCGAGGGCCCCTGCGCCGCCGCCATCGCCTATGTCTACGACCATCACCGGCGCGACCTGCCGGAGCGGCTGACCAAGGCCTTCCACGACCATCACGACCTGTCGGTGGCGACGCTGCATGTCCATCTGGACCACCACAACTGCCTGGAGGTCGCCGTGCTGAAAGGCCAGGGCGCCGAGATCCGCCGCTTCGCCGAGGCGGTCACCGGCGAGCGCGGCGTCCGCCATGGCAGCCTGCTGGTGGTGGCGCCGGAAGGCGGCCACAATCACCATGGGGAGGAGGGATAGCGGCGGCTATCCGGCCGGCTGCCGCGCCGCCAGGGCGGCGGGGCGCTGCGCGGTCTCCAGCCGGATGGCGGTGATGCCGCGGTCCTGCACCAGGTGCAGCAGCAGCGCGCGCAGCAGCAGGGCGATGCCGAGCAGCTCGCCCAGCTCCTCCAGGGTGACCAGCGCGGTCATCAGCGGCGTGCGGTTGATCGCCGCCAGGTCGACGTCGCGCAGCGCGACGCCCGGGCCGGCAGCGGCATGGATCACGGCGGATTCCACCATCTCCAGCCCCAGCGCCGCCCCGGCGAAGACGGCGCCGGCCAGCAGGATGCGCGCCAGGGTGCGGCGCGGCAGCTGCCAGGCCAGCGGCAGGCAGAGCACGGCGCAAAGCCCGGCCAGCAGCAGATAGGGCAGCACCCAGCCCAGGTAGAAGACGCCGCCCAGGGCAAAGCGGCCCTGCAGCAGGAAGGTCAGCCGGTCATGGAGGGCGGCGCCCTCGTCCAGCGCCATGAAGGCCAGGCAGGCGGCGACGAAGAACCAGCTGCGCGCCAGCCGCTCGCCCGAGGCCCGGGCGGAGAGCGCGATCAGCAGCGCCGCCAGCGCCGCCGCCAGCAGCCCGGCGGTGGAGACGACGGTGGGGATCGAGGTTTCCTCCAGCATGTTCAGCACGTTGCTCAGGCTGCTTTCGCGCCCGGCGCGGGCATAGAGCAGCCGCGACAGCAGATGCCCGGCCAGCACCGCCAGGATCAGGCCGCAATGCAGGCGGAACAGACGGTCGACAGCAAGGCGCGGCATGGATGGATCCCCCCGGATGCGGCGCCCCCCGGCGGCCGCCAGGGTCTTTCCTGACCGAACAGCAATAAAACGGCAATTTATTATTCATCATCTGGACAGACTTCGACGAGGGTCCGAGTTATTTTGAAATAAAGATCAATAAATTCTCCGATAATTTGATCTGAGGGAAAATCAAACCGGTGCCACCTTCCGCCGGTTCTCCATATGGTCGACCACCAGCGCGGCGAAGGCGGCCAGCAGCCGTTCCTGCGCCGGGGTCAGCGGCGGCCGCGGCTTGCTGTCGATGACGCAGAGCGCGCCCATCCGCTGCCCCCCCTGCGGGCTGATCAGCGGCGCGGCGGCGTAGAAGCGCAGACCCGTCGCCCCGGTGACCAGCGGATTGCCGGCGAAGCGCCAGTCGGCCGCGGCATTGGTCACGGTGAAGGTGCCGCCGTCGCCGGCGATGGTATGGGCGCAGAAGCTGTCGGCGCGCGGCGTGCCGTCGCATTCCAGCCCGACGCGGGAGACGAATTCCTGCCGGTCGCGCCCGACCAGCGACACCACGGCGGTCGGCGTGCCGAAGCAGCGCGCGGCCAAGGCGGTGATCTGGTCCAGGTCGGCATCGTCCGGCCCGACCCCGGCCTCCTCGTAGCCGCGCAGCACAGCCAGGCGCTGCGCCTCGTCCGGCAGCTCTGGCGGCGGCGGCGGCGCGGGGGGCACGGTCTCGGTGGTCTCGACCCGGTTGCGGCCCTGGCGCTTGGCGACATAGAGCGCGCCGTCGGCCGCCGCCACCAGCGCCTCCGGCCCCGTCGCCGCGGCGCCCTCGACCTCCGGCTGCGGCCAGGCGGTGGCGACGCCGATCGAGACGGTGACGACGCCGGCCGGCGGGCTCTTGTCATGCTCGATCGCCAAAGCCTGGATGGCGGCACGGGCGCGCTCGGCCAGCAGCAGCGCCTCGGCGGGCTCGCTGCCGGCCAGCAGCAGCGCCATCTCCTCGCCGCCATAGCGCGCCGGCAGGTCGCCCGGGCGGCGCGCCTGCATGGCCAGCGCCTGGGCCACGGCGCGCAGCGTCGCATCGCCCTGCTGATGGCCGTAATGGTCGTTGTAGAGCTTGAAGCGGTCGACATCGAGCAGCAGCAGCGAGACCGGCAGGGCCTCGCGCGCGCAGCGGCGCCATTCGCGCGCCAGCGCCTCGTCGAAGCTGCGGCGGTTGGCGATGCCGGTCAGCCCGTCGGTGCGGGCCAGCGCTTCCAGCTGCCGCTCCTCCGCCTTGCGGGCGGTGACGTCGCGCATGACGACGATGGCGCCGCCCATGGCGCCGGTCACCGCGTCGCGAGTCGCGCGCAGCGCCACCTCGATCCAGACCTGGCCGTCGCCATGGCGCAGCCGGTGGCTGATCCGCGCCTCCTCGGCCAGGCCCAGCCGCAGCGGTTCGACCGCGGCGCCGACCATGGCGCGGTCCTCGGGCAGCACCTGCTCGATCACCGGGCGGCCGAGCAGGTCCTCGGGCGCGGCGCCGAACATCCGGCGCGAGGCCGGCGAGACATAGCGGAAGCAGCCATCGGCGCCGACGCGGGCGACGAGGTCGGAGGAATTCTCCGCCAGCAGGCGGAAATCGGCCTCGCGCTCGGCCAGGCGCCGCTCGGCCTCCTGGCGCTGCCCGGCCTGGCCGACCAGCCGCAGCCCGAGCAGCGCCAGCAGGGTCGAGAGCAGGCCGGCGACGCCCAGCCGCCAGATCGCCTCGCGCTTCCAGGCCTCCAGCGCCGCCTCGCGCCCGACTGAGACGGTCATCACCAGCGGCAGCCGGTCGCCGCGCTGGAAGGCGGTGACGCGGGCGACATGGTCGACCGGCGAGAACTGCTCGAAGGCGCCATGGTCAGCCTGCGGCAGGCGGTGGCGGAACAGCTCGGCATGGGCGAAGCTCTGACCGATCAGCCGCGGCACGAAAGGATGGCGCGCCAGCATGGTGCCGTCGGTGCGCAGCAGGCCGATGGCGCTGCCGGCGCCGAGCTCGAAGCGGGCAAAATTCTCCGCCAGCGCCTCGGCGTCGATCGAGGCCAGGATGACACCGGCGAAGCTGCCGTCGGGGGCCTGCAGCCGCCGCGTCAGCGTCACCACCCAGCGCTGCCGCCAATGGCTGAAGACCGGCGGGCCGATGAAGCGCTCGCGGCTGGGATCCGTCTGGTGGTGGCGGAAATACGCGCGCTCGGCGACGCTGTGGTCGCGCGACAGGTCGGGCAGCGAGCTGGCCAGCCAATGCCCGTCGGTGTCGTAGACATAGAAGTGGGCGCCCGAGGCGAGGCCCAGCGCGTGGCTGGCCAGCAGCTGGTGCAGCCGCTCGCGCGCCGCGGCGCCGGTGCCGTCATTGGCCAGCCGCTCGGCCAGGTCGAGCAGCACGATGTCGGTCAGCTCGAAGCTGTCCTGGGTGTGCTGCATCAGCGAGCGGGCCAGGTTGGTGGCACTGATCTCGACGGCGCGCAGCTTGACGCGGCGGTCGGACCAGATGTGCCAGCCTTCCAGCCCGATCAGCGCGGCGCAGCCGAACAGCGCCAGCAGCGCGGCGCCGGAGGTCAGGCCCCCCGAGGTCAGGCCCTTGCCCGGCCGCGCCTCCCGCCGCCGCAAGGCATGCCGGCGGCGCCAGAAGCGGAGGCGCGCGCGCAGGCGCAGGGCCGGGCGGCACGTCAGGCCCACCGCCCCGCCCCTGGTCGCGTCCCGCCAGCCCAGCCGCTCCGGCACCCGCGTCGCATCGGTCCTCGTCCAAGCACCAGGACCGAGTAGAGCGCAGATGGGTGTAGAGAGGCTTAGCGGGGGGCGGCTCACCCGCGGAAGGCCGCCTCCAGCACCGCGATCTCCAGCTTCACCATGGGCATCAGGGCTGCGATCACCCGCTCGCGCTGGGCCGGGCTGCCCTCGGTCAGCCAGCCGGGCAGCGCCGCCGGCATCACCTGCCAGGACAGGCCGAAGCGGTCGACCAGCCAGCCGCAGCGGGTCGGGCTGCCGCCCTCGCCCAGCAGCGCCCAGGCCTGGTCCAGCGCCGCCTGGTCGGCCGCGTAGAAGATCAGCGAGGCCGCCGGCGACAAGGTGTAGAAGGGCCCGCCATTCAGCCCCAGGAAGGACTGCCCCTCCAGGGTGAAGCCGGCGGTCAGCACGCTGCCCTCCTCGCCGGCCGGCAGGTTGGGGCCGCAGAGGACGATCGGCCCCAGCGCCGCCGGCCGGCCGAGGCGGTGGAAGGCCTCGACATAGAAGCGGGCCGCCGCCTCCGCCCGGCCGTCGAACCAGAGGCAGGTGACCAGCCCCTGCGGCGCCTCAGCCATTGCCTTGCGCCATGGCGGCCTTGGCGGCCTCCAGGTCCATCCACATGATTTCCCAAATGTGGCCGTCCGGGTCTTCGTAGCTGCGGCCGAACATGAAGCCGTAATCCTGCACCGGGGTCGGGTCGGGGCTCCCCCCGGCGGCGACCGCCTTCTCGACCTGGGCATCGACCTCGGCGCGGCTGTCGGCGGAGAGGCAGAGCAGCACCTCGGCCGAGGATTTGGCGTCGACGATCGGCTTCGTGGTGAACTGGCGGAACTTGTCGTGGGTCAGCAGCATGGCGTGGATGGTCTCGGAAAAGACCATGCAGGCGGCGGTGTCGTCGCTGAATTGCGGGTTCTTCACCGCGCCGACCGCCTCATAGAAAGAAATGGACTTCGCCAGATCGGTCACCGGCAGGTTCACGAAAATCAGCCTGGCCATGGCGCGCTCCCTTCGCTGTGCCTGGACGCAGGCTGCCTGCCTCGGTTAGTCTTTGCAACTATGAAGTCAGAAAAACTTACTGACGCTTCCGCGAGGCCGCGCAGCCGCTGGTACGGCGATGCCTGCGCCACCGCCCATGCCATGGAGCTGCTGGGCGAGCGCTGGTCGCTGCTGGTGATGCGCGAGCTGTTCTTCGGCCCGAAGCGCTTTTCCGAGCTCCGCGCCGGGCTGCCCGGGCTGAGCGCCACCGTGCTGACCCAGCGGCTGGAGGGGCTGGAGGCCGCCGGCATCCTGCATCGGCTGCGCATGCCGCCCCCCGTTTCGGCGCAGCTCTATGCGCTGACCGAATGGGGCCTGCAGAGCGAGCCGATCTTCCAGGCGCTGGGCCGCTGGGCGGCGCGCTCGCCGTCGCACGACCCGACGCTGGCCTTCAGCGCCGCCTCGCTGATGCTGTCGCTGGGCGCGATGTTCGATCCGGCGCGGGCCGAGGGGCTGCAGGCCCGGATCGGCTTCCGCCTGGCGCATGAGGACTTCCTGGTCACCATCGCCGACGGGGCGATCGCCACCCGCCGCGCCGCCATCGACGGCGCCGACCTGGTCCTGGAAGGCCCCCCCCGCCTGCTGGCCGCGGCGATCTATGGCGGCCAGCCCTGGGCGGCGCTTGAGGCCACCGGCGAGGTGCGCCTCGCCGGCGACCGGGCGCTGGCGGAAAAGCTCGCCACCCTTTTCCCGCTGCCGGACAAGGCCCCGGGCTGAGCCCGAACTTTCCTTCGGCGCGCCGAGCGGCTAGTCAGCCGCCCGTCCGAACTGCCTCGGCCCGCCTTAGGAATTCTGCTCAATGCGTCCCTTCCACCTGGCCTTCCCCGTCTCCGACCTGGAGGCCACCCGCCACTTCTATGCCGAGGTCATGGGCTGCGCGATCGGCCGCGAGAGCCCGGGCAAGTGGATCGACTTCGACCTCTATGGCCACCAGATGTCGGCGCATCTGCTGCCCGACGCGCCGCGCGCGCCCGCCCGCGGCGGCGTCGACGGCGATGCCGTGCCGATCCCGCATTTCGGCGTGGTGCTGGACATGCCGGCCTGGCGCGAACTGGCCGCCCGCCTCGAGGCCGAGCCCTCGACCGTCTGGTGCCTGAAGCCCAAGGTCCGCTTCGAGGGCCAGCCGGGCGAGCAGGCGACGCTCTTCGTCTTCGACCCCTCCGGCAATGCGCTGGAGTTCAAGGGCTTCAACGACGACAGCGCCATCTTCGCCGCGCAGCCGGCGCTGGCCGCCGTCTGACCTGATCAGGGTCGCGGCAGCGCCGCCGGCTGCTCGTCCTTCAGGGCGACGCCGGTCAGGCGGCGGTGCCGCGCCTCGGTCATCAGCCAGGCCAATTTGGCAGAAGCCGCCGCATAGGACAGCCCGCCCGACAGGTGGATGTTCGAGATGCAGTTGCGCGCCGAATCCTTGAGCCCCGGCTTCGGCGCCCAGGTCAGGTAGACGCCTAAGGAGTCGGCCACCGACAGCCCCGGCCGCTCGCCGATCAGCATCACCGCGAGCCCGGCCCCCAGCGCCGCGCCGATCTCGTCGCTGAGCGCGACCCGCGCCCCCGTCGCCACCACCACCGGCGCCAGCTTCCAGCCCGTCAGCTTCGCGACCGTCGCCTCCCACAGCGGCACGGCATGGCGCTGCACGGCGGTGGCCGACAGCCCGTCGGCGATGATGAAGACCGCATCCCATTGCCCCGCCGGCAGCGCGGCGCGGCTGTCCTCGGCCAGCACCCGGCCGAGATCGGGGCGGCGCAGATAGAGGCCGCGCTCGACCGCCCGGCTGTGGACGATGTGGTGCGGCGTGTCGCCGAGGCCCGCCAGGATGCCCGGGATGTCGAGCGGCGTGTGCACCGCATCCCGCGCCCTGGCATGGGCCAGCTGGAAGTCGAGCACCGCCTGCAGCGGCGGCGCGTCGCCGGCGCGGCCCAAGCCGATGCGGGCCGGCGTCGCCTGGCGCAGCCGCGACCAGGGATCGGGGCGCGGGTCGCCTGGAAGTTCCGTCGGTGCCATCGCGCGCTCCCTCAGCCCAGCCAGGCCGCCAGCTTGCCGCAGCCGCCTTGCCGAGGCCAGGGGTACAGGCCAGGATCGCGCCTCGATCAGCGAGAGGCCTGCCATGTTCGCCAGCATCCGCGGCACGAAGATCTATTTCGACATCGAGGGCGCCGGGCTGGTGCCGGACGGCCCGACCATGCGCCAGCGGCCGGTGGCCTTCATTCTGCACGGGGGTCCGGGCGGCGACCATAGCGGCTTCAAGCCCTCCTTCTCGGCGCTCGCGGAGCGGATGCAGCTGGTCTATGTCGACCATCGCGGCCAGGGGCGCTCGCAGAAGGGCGATCCGGAAGGCTACACGCTGGACGAGAATGTCGAGGACCTGGAGGCGCTGCGGGACTATCTCGGCGTGGAAAAATTCGTCTCCATCGGCACCAGCTATGGCGGCATGGTCTCCATGGCGCATGCGGCGCGCTATCCCGCCAGCGTCTCGCACCTGGTCGCCATCGTCACCGCGGCGCATGGCGGCTTCCAGCAGGCGGCCCAGAAGATCATCGCCGAGCGCGGCACGCCCGAGCAGCAGCGGGTCTGCGGCATGCTGTGGGACGGCACGCTGGATACGGTCGAGAAGCTGAAGCACTACTATGCCGTGATGGGCCCGCTCTATTCGGTGAAGGGGCAGGACCCGGCCGCCGGCGCCGATGCCCGTGCCCGCACCCTGCACGAGCCCGCCGCGCTCAACCGCGCCTTCCGCCCCGACGGCTTTCTGCGCGACTACGACATCCGCGAGGAGCTGAAGAACATCACGGCGAAGACTCTGGTGCTGGCGGGGCGGCATGACTGGATCTGCCCGCCGGAATTCTCGGAAGAGATCCACCGGCTGATCCCGGGTTCCGACCTGCGCATCTTCGAGCGCAGCAGCCACTCGATCCGCGCCGACGAGCCCGAGGCGCTGTTCGACGCGATCAAAGGCTTTCTCGTCTACTAGAGCGTGATGGCTTGAGGTGGAATCACCGAAAAGCCTGAATCACGCGATCAAACAAACGGCTAGGGTGACTTGGCTTCGTTCTTCCGAAGCAAAGTCACCCTAGGCCCGCGGATAGCTGCTGGAAAAGATCTCGGCCACCGGCGGGTGGCCGAGGGTGCGCTGCGGATAACGGGCCACCAGCCGGTCGAACTGGGCCTGGGCGCGGGCGGCGTCGGCGATCTCGTCGACGCCGGGGATGACCCGGTCGCGCATCACCCAGGCGCCGTCGATCATCACGTCGCGCACGTCGCGGCCTTGGCCTGCCACCATCAGCGTCTGGATCGGGTCGATCACCTGGCCATGCTGCGGCCGGCCGAGCTCGACCACGATCAGATCGGCCTTGGCCCCCGGCTGCAGCCGGCCGAGATCGCCCCGCCCCAGCGCCGTGGCGCCGCCGAGCGTGGCGGCGTCCAGCATGTCCTCCGACCGGCAGGCGGTCGGCGAGCCCTCGGCGATGCGCGCCAGCATCAGCCCGAGCTGCATGTTGAGAAAGAAGTCGGGCGGCGCGGTGTCGGTGCCGAGCCCGATATTGATGCCCATCCCCCGCAGCTTCGGAAACGACCGCAGCATGGTGCCGCCGCGCGCCATCACCAGCGGGCAATGCACGATGCTGGCGCCCGAGGCGGCGATGATCTCCAGGTCGCGGCCGGGCCGCGCGATGGCCGGGCTTTCATTGGTCCAGACGCCATGCGGCAGCAGCACGCCGGGGCGCAGGAAGCCGAGGCTGTCGAGCCATTCCGGCGGCGTCATGCCGCGCAGCCGCAGCACGGTCTGGTATTCCAGCAGGCTCTGGCAGCAATGCAATCGCACCGGCACGCCGAGCTCCCGGCCCGCATCGGCGGTGCGGCGCAGCAGCGCCGGCGTGCAGGTCTCGATCCGGTCGGGGGCCAGCATGGCCGAGACCAGCTCGCCGCCGCGCCCCGCATGGTCGCGGCAGAAACGGATGGCGTTTTCCAGCTCGGCCAGGCCGCGCGCCTCGTCGAAGAACTCGCTGATGGCGCCGGCATCGTCGACCAGCAGGTGGCCGGCGCGATAGGCGGGACCCAGCCAGACGCGCAACCCCAGCGACATCGCCGCATCGGCCGCCGCCTCGAATTCTTCGACGGTCTCGCCCCATTCCCGATAGAACAACGACGAGATCGGCAGGGCGGAGGTGACGCCGTTGCGGATCAATTGCGCGAAGGCGTGCTTCTTCTGGAAGGCCAGCTCGGCAGCCGAATACATCTCGACCGGGCCGGCATCCTGGTAGCTCTGCGGCCAGACCCTTCCCTTGCGCCAGCCCGGCTGGTTGTCCAGCGCCAGGATGGTGGTGTCCAGGTCGGCCAGCGCATCCAGGTCGATGAAGCCCGGCGCGATCAGCGCCTCCCCGGCATCGAAGCGCGACTGCACCTCGCCCGGGAAATGGCGGCCGGCGAAGATGACGCGGTCGCCTTCCACCACCAGCTCGCCGTCGCGCAGCAGCTGGTGGCGGCCGGCGTCGTGGCCCAGCACCCAGCGGGCGGTCAGCAGGGTGCGCGGGCCGGCGCTCATGGGGCGTCGACCAGGGCCCGGCCGGCGCGGGCGACGATGCGGCCGCGCTTGACCACCAGGCGGCGCTCGGGGCGGTTGACCACGGCTTCCGCCAGGGTCTCGCCATCGACCAGCAGCAGATCGGCCTGGCAGCCTTCGGCGACGCCGTAATCCTTCAGGCGCAGGGTGTCGGCGCCGCCCGTGGTGCAGACGGCCAGCGCCAGCTCCACCTCCGGGTCGGTCCGGAAGTTGTTGCGCAGGCCGAGCAGCATGGCGCGCTCCAGCATGTCGCCATTGCCATAGGGGCCCCAGCTGTCGCGGATGCCGTCATTGCCGGCGCAGATGCGGATGCCGCGCGCCGTCAGCTTGGCCACCGGCGGCACCGGCCGGCTGGCCGAGCCGGTCGACATGATGGCGATGTCCAGCGCCGCGATTTCTTCCAAGAGCCCGTCGACCATGGCGGTGTCGGGGTCGCCCAGGCAGAAGGCGTGGCTGATGGTCACCTGGCCCTGCATGCCCAGCGCGCGGGTGCGCTCGAAGATCAGCTCCATGCTGAAGGCGCCCAGCAGCGCCGCCTCGTGCAGATGGATGTCGACCGGCTTGCCGAAGCGCTGGGCGAGCTCGAAGACGGCGTCCAGATGCCCCTTCGGATCGCGGTCGATGCCGCAGGGGTCGAGGCCGCCGACCACGTCGCTGCCCAGCTTCATCGCCTCCGCCATCAGCTCCAGCGTGCCGGGACGCACCAGCAGGCCGGATTGCGGGAAGGCGACGATCTCGACATCCATGGCGTCGCGGTAGCACTCGCGGGTGGCCAGCAGCCCCTCGATGCCGGCCAGGCCCACGACGGTGTCGACATCGACATGGGTGCGGATATGGGTCGAGCCCTTGGCCAGCGACTGCACCAGCTGGCGGGCCGATTGCCGCGCCGGGTCGATGCCCAGCGCCTGGCGGTTCTGCCGCTCGTTGTCGATCTTGTCGATCAGCCGGGGCCCGGCGCTGTTCGGCACCCAGCGCATGCCCCAGAGCGTCTTGTCCAGATGGGTATGCGCCTCGACCAGCCCCGGCAGCAGCAGCGCGTCCCAGCCATCCTCGACATGGACGCCCTCGGGCGCCGTCTGGTCGGGGGCGATGCGCGCAATGCGGCCGCCCCGGATCAGCACGTCGGTGCTGGCCACGCCCATCGGGCGGACGGTCTTCAGCAGCAGGTCCTGGGAGGATGCAGGGGACATGGCCGGGCTCCGTCGCGAAAAATGTTCAACAATCAGCCGCGATCTTGTATGCAATCCGCGGTGGCGGCAATGGGCGATCTTGCCTGGGCGCTGCCCTGCCGCCATGGTCCGCGCCCTCTCGCCCCCCAGCCTGCCCCCGGATGACCGAAGACACACCCAAAAACTCCCGCGCCGGCACGATCCACCAGGCGCTGCGCCAGGCGATCCTGGAGCAGGCGCTGGCCCCCGGCGCCAAGCTGCCGGAGGACCTGATCGCCAGCCAGTTCGGCGTCAGCCGCACCTTGGTGCGGGAGGCGCTGGGGCGGCTGGCCGGCGAAGGCCTGGTCGAGCTGCGGCACAACCGCGGCGCCAGCGTCGCCTCGCCCAGCCTGGCCGAGGCGCGCGACGTCTTCGCCATCCGCCGCGCCATGGAGCTGCTGGCGGTCGACGCGCTCTGCGGCCGGCTGGACGCAGCGCAGGAGGCCCGGCTGCAGGCGCATGTCGACGCCGAGGCCGCCGCCCAGCCGATGGGCGACGCCACCTCGATCCGGCTGGCCGGCGAGTTCCATCTGCTGCTGGCCGAGCTGACCGGGAATGCCCTGCTGCAGCGCTATGTCGCCGAGCTCGCCTCGCGCTGCTCGCTGATTCTCTCGCTGTATGGCCGGCCGCATTCGGCCGATTGCGCGGTGGAAGAGCATCGGGCGCTGATCGCGGCGCTGCGCGACGGCGACGCGAGCGCCTGCCGCGCCCTGATGGAGCACCACCTGGATGCGGTGATGGGCCGCGCGCTGCTGCCCCAACGGCCCGGCGACATGCGCGAGGTCCTGGCCCGCTATGCCGGCACCACCTCCCCTTCCCCGCCGCGCCGCGCAAAGGCCCGATCCGCATGACCGACGTTGCCAGCTTCGACTTCGCCCAGCTCACCCCGCGCGAGCGCTACAAGATCCTGATCGGCACGGTGGTGCCGCGGCCGATCGCGCTGGTCACCACGGCGAGCCCGGAGGGCCGCGCCAATGCCGCGCCCTTCAGCTTCTTTAACTGCCTCTCGGCCGATCCGGCGATCGTGGCGCTGGGCGTCGAGGTCAAGGCCGACGGCGCGCCGAAGGACACCGGCCGCAACATCCGCGCCACCGGCTGCTTTACCGTCAACATCGTTTCCGACGCGCTGGTGGAGGCGATGAACATCTGCGCCGTGCCCTTCGGCCCCGAGGTGGACGAGCTGGAGCGCGCGGGCCTGGCCATCATCGCCGGCACCGCGATCAGCGCCCCGCGCATCGCCCTCGCCCCGGCGGCGCTGGAATGCCGGCTGCATTCCTTCCTCGACATCGGCAGCTCGCGCGAGATCATTTTGGGCGAGGTGGTGCATGCGCATATCCGCGCCGATGCGGTGAACGCCCAGCTGCATATCGACCCGAAGCTGATCGACGCGGTGGGGCGCATGGGCGGGCATGGCTATGCCTCGACCCGCGACTATTTCGACCTGCCGACCATGAGCCTCGGCGCCTTCGAGAACGACGAGCCGCAGGGCCGCATCCGCTAGGTCAAAAGAAGCTTCCCGCCGAGACCTCGGTCTCGGCGATGCGGCGGCGCAGGAAGGCGGCGAAGGTGGCGACCGCCTCGGCCGCGGCGCTGCTGACCGGCACCAGCAGCGCATGCTGGGCGCCGGCCACCTGCACCGCCGGCAGGCAGGGCACCAGCCGGCCGGCGGCACGGTCGGCCTCGGCCAGGATGGTCGGCGCCACGATGACGCCCTGCCCGGCGATCGCCGCCTCGTAAGCCGTGTAGAAATGCGAAAAGCGCTGCCGCGGCAGCGCCACCTGGGCGACGCCGGCCTGGGCCAGCCAGCGGTCCAGCTCGCCGGCGCGGGTGCGCGCCTCGACCAGCGGCAGGGTGGCCAAGTCCGCCCCCTCTGTCACCAGCCCGGGGGCTGCGAAGGCGCCCAGCCTTTCCTGGAACAGCACCTCCCGCGACCAGCCCTCGGGGGCGAAGCCGTCGCGGCGGATGGCGGCGTCATGCGGCAGCGGCGCCCAGTCCTCGCCGGTATGGGTGGCATGGACGCGGATGCGCAGCCAGGGCGCCTCCTGCTCCAGCCGCGGCAGACATGGCATCAGCCAGTTCACCGACAGGCTGGCCGGCGCCAGGATGCGCAGCTCGACCGGCGCCGCATCGGCCAGGGTCAGCTCGCCGACGCCGCTCTTGATGGTGTCGAAGCCGGCGGTCACCGCCATGGCCAGGCGCCGCCCCTCCAGCGTCATGGTGCTGCCGTTGCGCAGGTCGCCGGTGAACAGCTCCACCCCCAGCCACTGCTCCAGCGCGCGCAATTGCTTGGTCACCGCGCCCAGCGTGACGTTCAGCTCGGCCGCCGCCTCGGCGCGGGAGCCGAGCCGCGCCACGGCCTCGAAGGCGCCGATCATGCGCAGCGGCGGCATGCGATGGCGGCCCGTCCCGCTCATCTTGAAAGCGCCGTGACGGTAGCATTGCAGATTGGGGACACCGGTAAATTCCCTCGCCCTGAGCCTGCCGTTTAGTCGTTCGCCGCCCTTCGGAATAGCCCGTAAAGCCTGCGCCAGGACAGCGAGGAAGACGGCGGCATGGACAGCATCGACACGATCCGCGGCGTCACGGTCAATGGCCGGAATTACCGCCTGCCGCAGCGCCCGGTGGCGGTGGCCTGCCTTGACGGCTGCGACCCGGAATACCTGGCCGTGGGCCTGGCCGCCGGCGAGCTGCCCTTCTTCGCCCATTGCCTGGCGCAGGGCTTCAGCGGCCAGGCGCTGGCGGCGATGCCGACCTTCACCAACCCGAACAACGCCTCGCTGGTCACCGGCGTGCCGCCGGCGGTGCATGGCGTCTCCGGCAATTTCTACCTGGACCGCGCCACCGGCGAGACGGTGATGGTCACCGGCGATGCCGAGATGCGGGCGCCGACCATCCTGGCCGCCATGGCCGGGGCCGGCATCGCCACCGGCATGGTCACCGCCAAGGACAAGCTGCGCGCGGCGCTCGCCAAGGGCATGCCGATCGGCGCCCATGGCATCGCGCTGTCGGCGCAGCAGGCCGCCTCGGCGCGCGAGGCGACGCATGGCATCGGCGACATGGCGGCGCTGCTCGGCCAGCCGGAGCCGGACCAGTATTCCGCCGAGCTCTCCCTGTTCGTGCTCGACGCCGGGTTGGAACTGGCGCGGCTGGGCAAGGCGCGGCTGCTCTACCTGTCGCTGTCGGACTACGTGCAGCACCGCCACGCCCCGGACAGCCCCGAGGCCCGCGCCTTCCTGCGCGCGGTCGATGCCCGGCTGGGCGCGCTGCACGAAGCCGGCTGGCTGGTCGCCGCCACCGCCGACCACGGCATGACCGACATGGCCCGCGCCGACGGCTCGCCCGAGGTGGTCTTCGTCGGCGACCTGCTCGACGCCCGCTTCGGCGAGGGCGTCACCCGGGTGATCTGCCCGATCACCGACCCCTTCGTGAAGCATCACGGCGCGCTGGGCGGGCTGGTCCGCGTCCATGTTTCCGCCGGTGGCCCTTCGGTGGAGGACATCATCGCCACGCTGCGCGAAGACGCGCGATTGGAAGAAATCCTGCCCGGCGCCGAGGCCTGCCGGAAGCACGGCATGGCGCCGCATATGGAAGGCGACGTCACCGTCATCGCCCGCCGCGGCGTGGCGCTGGGCAGCCGGGCGGCCGATCACGACCTGGCGCAGCTGGCCGGCGAGCGGCTGCGCTCACATGGCGGGTTGGCCGAGCAGACGGTGCCCTTCCTGCTCTCGGCGCCGCTCGATCCGGCATGGCTGGCGGCGCGCGGCGCCTTGCGCAACTACGATATCTTCGACGCCGCGCTGAACGGGGTGGCGGCGTGACCCGCGCCGTCGTCGTCGTCCTGGACGGGCTGCGCCGCGACCTGATCTCGACCGCGGCCACCCCGGCGCTGACCAGCTTTGCCAACGCGGCGCGGCGTTTCTCGGCGCATCGCTCGGTCTTCCCCTCGGCGACGCGCTGCGTCTCCGCCAGCTTCGCCACCGGCTGCTACCCGGCGCGGCACGGGCTGCAGGGCAATTCGGTGGCGCTGATGGAGCAGGGCCGGCTGGTGGTGCATGACGTCGGCAAGCCCGGCTTCATGGACCATTGGCGGCTGCAGCGCGGCCGGACGCTCGCCGTGCCAACCTTGGCCGAGCGGCTGGCCCGCATCGGCCGCCAGGCGATGATCTTCAGCAATGTTTCGCCCGGCGCCGCCCGCGCGCATGACCCGGACGGCCATGGCTGGGTGTTCCATCGCGCCTGGTCGCATGCCCCCGGCCTGCGGCAGCTGCAGGGTGCGGAGGCGGTGGCCGACATCACCCTGGATTCCGCCGGCGACGCCCGGCTGACCACCCGCTTCCTCGACCAGGCGGTGAGCGGCGACGCGGCGCTGTCGCTGCTCTGGCTCGGCGAGCCCGACCATGCGCAGCACGAGGCGCCGCTCGGCTCCCCGGCTGCCTCGCCGCCTTCGCCGGGGCCGATGCCTGCTTCGCTCGGGTGCGAGACGCGGTCGCCACCCGCCGCGCCGCCGGCGAGGACATTCTTCTGATCGCCTGCTCCGACCACGGCCACCAGACGGTGACCGAAGTGGTCGATATCGACGCGGCGCTGGCCGCCCAGGGCTGGGGCGCCGACACCGCCGTCGCCGCCAACGGCACCGCCGCGCTGATCTACCTGCATCCCGACCAGGCGCATCGCGGCGAGGCTATCCTAGCCTTCCTGCGCGCGCAGCCCTGGGCCGGCGAGGTCATCGCCGGCGACGACCTGGCCCGCATCGGCCAGGCCCCGGTGGATGCGCTGCTCTGCGCCGTCTCGATGCGCGGCGACGACGGCGCCAATGAATTCGGCATCCCCGGCCGCGCCGCCGCGGTGCGCCCTGCTGCCGGCAAGCCCGACCGCCTCGGCTGCGGCCAGCATGGCGGGCTGAACGAGTACGAACAGAAACCTTTCCTGATGATCGAGGGCGCGGGCTTCGCGCCGGGGGGCGAAAGCCTCGACCCCAGCTCGGCCATCGACCTCGCCCCCACCATCCTGCGCCATCTCGGCCTGGCATCCGCCGGCTGCGACGGGCGGCCCCTGCAGACCCAGGAGTAGTCCAGCGATGCTTCTTCCCGTTTCCCGCCGCCTGGCGCTGAGCGGCCTGGCCGGCCTGCCCTTGCTCGCACTGCGTCCGAGCTTCGCCCAGGAAACCCCGCGCCGCGGCGGGGTGCTGAAATACGCGACGCTCGGCCTCGACACCGCCGACCCGCATCGCCACACCGGCGCGCTGGGCGTGCAGCAGGCCTTCGTCGAAGGGCTGACCAGCATCGCCACCAATGGCAGCGTCGAGCCCTTCCTGGCCGAGAGCTTCGAGGTCTCGCCGGACGGGAAGCTCTACACCTTCCGCATCCGCCAGGGCGTCCGCTTCCACAACGGCGACCTGCTGACGGCCGCCGACGTGGTGGCCAACATGGAGCGGGTGAAGACCAAGGTGCGCGGCGGCTGGCTGACCAGCGCCATGCGCGGCGCCGAGAGCATGGTCGCGACCGACGCGAGCACCGTGCAGCTGCGCCTGAAGCAGCCTTTCGCGCCGCTGCTGAACCTGGTCTCCGAGCTCTGGATCCTGTCGCCCAAGTCGCCGGGCTGGGATGCGACCATCACCCAGCCGATCGGCACCGGCCCCTTCACCTTCGGCGAATGGCAGCCCAAGACCGTCTTCCGCGCCCCCGCCTTCGAAGGCTATTGGCAGCAGGGCCGCCCCTATCTCTCCGCCGTCGAGTTCGACCTGCGCGAGGTGGCCGATCCCGGCCTCGCGCTGCGCGCCGGCGACCTGCATGTCGCCTCGGTGACGCGCGACAAGCTGCGCCCGCTGCTGCGCGACGCCACGATGAAGCCGCAGCCGATCCAGGACACCACCTGGTACTTCGCCGCCTTCAACAACCGCAAGCCGTCCGCACCGATGGACGATGCGCGGGTGCGCCAGGCGATCGGCCACGCCATCGACAAGCGCGCGGTGATGAACTTCGTCGCCGGCCGCGACGCCATCGTGACCAACCAGATGGTCATCCCGGGCAATGTCTATTTCGACCAGGCGACGCATGACGCGGACATCTATGCCAAGCCCGACCTGGACCGCGCCCGCGCCTTACTGCGCGAAGCCGGCGTCGATCCGACCAAGCGCAAGCTGGAGGTGATCTCCTGGCAGAGCGCCTATCCGCAGACCATCGTGCAGATGATCAAGCGGCTGGGCTTCGAGGTGAACCATGTGGCCCTCGACGATGTTGGCGCGCAGCGGCGCCTCGGCCAATATGACTGGGACATCGCGCTGTTCGAGAGCGGCCCGCGCGCCGATATCTTCCTGCGCTATGTCCGCCTGACCAGCGACGGGCCGAACCCCGTGCTCTGGGGCGGCATCCAGGACGAGGCGCTGGACACGCTGATCGACAAGGCCGTGGCCGAGCCGGACCAGCCGAAGCGCGTCGCCAACTACCTGGCCGCCTGGAAGCACGTCATGGCCCGCGACTATTTCTACGTGCTCGGCCATGAGCAGTCGGTCATCGTCAACCGCGCCGAGGTGCAGGGCTGGCAGCCGGGCTTCACCTGGTCGCCGCATTGGGCCAGCGGCGGGCTGGCGCAGGCCTGGCTGAAGGCCTGAGGCCATGTCGGGCGCCATCCTGTCCCGCCCCGGCCGCGTCGCGCTGTCGCCGCGGCTGCTGGCCGGAATCCTGCTGGTGCTGCTGGCGCTGGTCCCGGCGGCGCTGCGGCTGCTGCTGGGCGGCGTCGACCCGCTGGAGCAGGACCTGATGGCGCTCAACCTGCCGCCCGGCGACGGGCATCCGCTCGGCACCGACCATCTGGGGCGCGACGTGCTGGCGCGGCTCTCGGCCGGCACGGCGCTGACGCTGGGCACCGGGGCCGGCGGCGCGCTGCTGGCCGCGGGGCTGGGCGGCGCGCTGGGGCTGCTGGCGCTGTCGCTGGGCGGCGTCGTCCGCGGCGTGGCCTTCGCCGCTTTCGACCTGCTGCGCGTGCTGCCCGGCGTGCTGCTGGCGCTGCTGACGGCGGTGGCGCTGGGCCAGGGCGGCGGGCCGGTGATGCTGGCGCTCGGCCTGTCCTTCGCGCCGCTTTTCGCCGAGGTGGCGCGGGCCACGCATGAGCGCGAGATGGCCGCCGATTACGTCGCCGCCGCCCGCGTCTTCGGCCTGGGCCGGCTGGCGGTGCTGGCGCGCCATGTGCTGCCCAACCTGGCCGGGCCGATGGTCACGCTCTTCGCCATCGTGCTGCCGCGCTGCATCGTCACCGAGAGCGTCCTGTCCTTCCTCGGCCTCGGCGTCTCCCCCGACCAGCCGAGCTGGGGCCGCATGATCGCCGATGCCAGCGGCTATGCCGAGGATGCGCCGCATGCCGTGCTGGCGCCGATGCTGGCGCTGTCGGCCCTGACGCTCGGCCTGTCGCTGCTGGGCGAGCATGCCCGCCGCCGCTTCGACCCCCTCGCCCGGGAGCGCCGCCCGTGAAGCTTCTTCTCCCGTTCGCCACCAGCCTGCTGCGCGCTGTCGCCATGGTGGCGGCGATCAGCTTCGTCACCTTCCTGCTGATCCGCGCCGTCCCCGGCGACGCCGTCGATGTCATGGCTAGCCAAGGCGACCTGACCACGGCGCAGCAGGCGGCGATGCGCGCCGAGCTCGGCCTGGACGGCAGCGTGGTCAGCCAGTTCAGCCGCTGGGTCGGCCAGGCGGCGCAGGGCGATCTCGGCCGCTCGGCCCGCTTCGGCAAGCCGGTCGTCGGCATGGTGGCGCAATCCATCCCGGCGACGCTGGGATTCGCCGGCGCCGCCTTCGCGCTGGGGCTGGTCCTCGCCTTGCTGCTGGCGATCGGCGCGCTGCTGGCGCCGCGCTCGCCGCTGCCGGCGCTGGTCGAGGCGATCAACCTCTGGTCCATCGCCGTGCCCAGCTTCGTCGCCGGCATGGCCGCCATTCTTGTCTTTTCGTTGTGGCTGGGCTGGCTGCCCGTCATCGGCAACATGGTCGCGCCTATCGTCATCCTCGGCCTCGACATCGCCGGGCAATTGGCAAAACCGTTGCTGGAAGAACTGCGCGAGGCACGGCTGGCGCCGCATGTCCGCGCCGCCCGCGCCCGCGGCATCGCGCCGCTGGCGGTCGCGCTGCGGCATGTGCTGCCCAAGGCGGTGCCGGTGCTGCTGGCGCTGTCCTCGATCTGCCTGGCCTCGCTGATCGGCGGCACCATGACCATGGAGGCGCTGTTCGGCCTGCCCGGCCTCGGAAGCCTGGTGCTGAACGCGGTGCATGGCCGCGACTATCCGGTGCTGCAGGCGGTGATCATCGTGCTGGCGCTGGGCGTGGTGCTGATCAACCTGGCCGCCGAGCTGGCCCGCCGCCTGGCCGATCCGAGGATGCGCGCATGAGCCCGCCGCTGCTGCATGTCTCTGCCCTGTCGATCGGCTTCCCGGGCGCCGCGCCGCTGGTGCAGCCTTTGGGCTTCTCCCTGGCCCGCGGCGAGGTTCTCGGACTGGTCGGCGAATCCGGCAGCGGCAAGTCGCTGACCGCCAGCGCCCTGATCGGATTGCTGCCGGAGGGCATGGCGGCGACCGGCCTCGCCGTCTTCGAGGGGCGCGACCTGATCTCGCTGCCCGCCCGCGACTGGCGCCGGCTGCGCGGCCGCCGCATCGCCATGGTCTTCCAGGACCCGATGGCGGCGCTGAACCCCTTCATGACCATCGACGCCCAGCTGCACGAGGCGCTGCGCACCCACCGCCCGCTGCGTGGCGCGGCGCTGGCCACAGCGGGGGCCTCGCTGCTGCGCGAGGTCGGGCTGGACCCGGCGCTGGGCGCCCGCCACCCGCATACCCTGTCCGGCGGGCAGCAGCAGCGCGCGGTGATCGCCCTCGCGCTGTCCGGCGATCCCTGCCTGCTGCTGGCCGACGAGCCCACCACCGCGCTCGACACCCTGGTCCAGGCGCAGATTCTTTCCTTGCTGCGGCAGCTGACGCAGCAGCGCGGGCTGGCGATGCTGTTCATCTCGCATGACCTGGCGGTGGTCGCGCGCGTCGCCGATCAGGTCGGCATCCTGCGCCGCGGCGAATTGCTCGAGATCGGGCCCACCGCGGACATGCTGTCGGCGCCGAAGCATGCCTATAGCCAGGCGCTGGTCGCCGCCTGCCGCGACCTGACGGCCTGGGAGGCCCACAAACCCGTCGCCGCGCCACCGGCGCTGCGGGTGCGGGGCCTCAGCGTCACCTATCGCGCCGGGCTGTTGCGCCAGCCGCGCGCCGCGGTGCATGACGTGGCGCTGGAGATCCCGCGCGGCGGCGTGCTCAGCCTGGTCGGCGCCTCGGGCGGCGGCAAGAGCAGCATCGCCCGCGCGCTCGTCGGGCTGGCGGAGGCGCAGGCGTCTGTCGCGGAAGTCGATGGTGCCGCACTACCCCTCGGCATCGCCGGCCGTCGCCAGCAGGTCGCACAGAAAATACAAATCGTCTTCCAGAACCCCAACGCCTCGCTGAACCCGCGCGCCAGCGTGGCGCAGGTGCTGGCCGAGGCGCTGGCCCGCCATGGCTTGCCGCGCCCCGAGCGCGACCGCCGCGCCGCCGCCGCCCTGGAAGAAGTGGGCCTGGGCGCCGAGCATCTGCCGCGCCGCCCGCATGAGCTCTCCGGCGGCCAGAAGCAGCGCGTCGCCATCGCTCGCGCCTTGCTGGCCGGGCCGAGCCTGCTGATCTGCGACGAGATCCTGTCGGCGCTGGATGCCACGGTGCAGAGGCAGATCTTGGCGCTGCTGCGCCGGCTGCGGCAGGAGCGCGGGCTGGCGCTGCTGTTCATCGGCCATGACCTGAAGGTGGTGCGCAGCCTGGGCGGCGATGTCGCCGTCATCGAGGCCGGCCGCATCGTCGAGCAGGGCCCGGCCGAGACGGTGCTCGCCGCGCCGCGCCACGCCTTCACCCAACGGCTGGTGGCGGCGGCCCTGCCGGTCGCGGCGGCACCGGCCGTCGCATCGCCACCGACCCTGGCGCACGCCTGATCCGCCGCGCGGCGCCCCCGGGGGAGCGCCGCGCGGGCATTCGCGTCACAGCACCAGGTCGGCCTGGCTGACGAAGCCGAACTGGCTGGCGGCGAAGCTCACCGGCGCGCCATTGGCATGGCTGGCGGTGAAGCCGAAGACAGTGCTGCCGCCCGCCGCCACCGAGGCGTTGTAGTCCAGCGCGGCGAAGACCAAGTCGCCCTCGGCATCGCGCGACACGCTGGCGCCCCAGACGCTGGTGATGGTCAGCTCGGTGCCCTCGGCCAGGTCCAGCCGCACCATCCAGTCGTCGATGCCCTGCGCGCCGGCATTGACCAGCGACACCTGCTGGCTGAGGCCCGAACCCCAGTCGGAGGTCGCGCCGGCCTCAATGCCCATGCCTTGCGCATTGCCGGCATCCGGCACCACGTCGAGATCGGCGAAGACCAGATGCGTGCCGGACTGGGCGAAATCGGCGCCCTTGCCCTGCAGGGTGAAGCTCAGCGTGTCGCCGGCCGCCAGGGTCTTGGCGTAGTTCATGCCGTCGGTGGTCAGCACCGCGCGGCCGGCGCTGTCGCGGGTGAAGGCGACGGGGGCGGCGAAGCCGTTCATCCAGGCGGTGGTGATGCTGGCGCCGTCATGCTCCAGCGCGATCGACCAGGAGCGCGCGCTGCCGCCGGTCAAATCCTGCTCGGTCAGGGTGTAGCTGAAGCTGGCGTTGAAGCCGGCATCGACCGTGCCCGAATTCCAGCTCTGCGCCGAGACCAGGTCGAAGCGCTGCTCATAGGGATCGGCGGTCTTGACCATGGCGACATTGTCCAGCGCCAGGCCCGCGCCGTTCAGCGATCCGCCGGTCTGGGCGAAGACCAGCCGGTCCGACCCGTCGCCGGCGCCGCCGGTGACGCTGACCGCGAAGCTCTCCCAGGCGGCGCCCTTCGGCGCGCCCTGCCAGACCACCTGGCCGCCATAGGTGACGGTCAGGCTCTCGGCATCCTTCAGGTCGGTATCAGCCAGCTGGAAGCTCAGGCGATAGGTGGCGCCGGCCACCACGCCGGCGACGTCCTGGGCCAGCTGGACGTTGTTCTGCCAGCCATCCAGGTCGGTCCAGTATTGCCCGTCGGCGGCGCTGACGCCGGCGACCGTGTCGCGATGCTGCTCGACCCGGCCGGTGCCAAGGTTCTCCCAGCCGCGGATGACGCCGTCGGGGGCGTAGCGGCCCCAGTCGCGATACTCGGTGGCGTTGATGTTCTCGAAGCTGCCGTTGAAGATCAGGTTGCCGTCATCGGCGCCGGCGGGCGCCTCGGCGGTCTTGACCATGGCGACCTTGTCCAGCGCCAGGCCGGCGCCGTTCAGCTTGCCGCCGCTCTGCGCGAAGACCAGCGTGTCGGAACCGTCGCCGGCGCCGCCGGTGACAGCGAAGGAAAAGCTTTCCCAGGCGGCGCCCTTCGGCGCGCCCTGCCAGACCACCAGCCCACCATAGGTGACGGTCAGCACCTCGGCATCCTTCAGGTCGGTGTCCGCGACGGCGAAGCTCAGGCGATAGGTGGCGCCGCGCTCGACGCCCTCGACCGTCTGGGCCAGCTGCACATGGTTCAGGTTGCCGTCGAGATCGGCCCAATAGGCGCCGTCGACCGCGCTGACGCCGGCGACGGTGTCCTGGTGCTGCTCGACGCGGCCGCTGGCCAGGTTGACCCAGCCGGGCATGATGCCGTCGGGGTCGTAGCGGCCCCAGTCGCGCACCAGCGTGCCGTCGATATTCTCGAAGCTGCCATTGACGATCAGGTCGGGGGCCAGCGGCAGGTCGCGCGCCGGCTCCGCCGCGTCGCGCAGGGCGCGGAGCTGTTGCACGGTCGCCGCCAGCGCCGCATCGGCCTCGCCGGAGGCCAGGGCAGACAGCTGCGCCGCGGTCAGCGTCACGCCATCGGCGAAATGCAGGCTGCCGGCGATCTTGCCCGCCCCGAAGACCAGCGCGCCGCCATCGGCGAAGCCGACCACCAGCGCGCCGCCCAGATGCCTCACGGTGATGCTGCCTGCCGCGATGCCGTCGAGCTCCACGCGGGTGCCGGCCATGGCGCTGACCAGGTCGACGCCGTCGCCGGCGGCGTAGCGGAGGATGGCCTTGTCGCCCGCGACCACGACGTCGTCGCCGCGGCCGCCGACCAGCGTGTCGGCGCCGCTGCCGCCCAGCAGCACGTCGCGCCCGGCGCCGCCGCGCAGCAGGTTGTCGCCGCTGCCGCCGACCAGGATGTCGTCGCCGCCATCGCCGTTCAGCACATCGTTGCCGGCGCCGCCCAGCAGGATATCGTTGCCCTGCAGCCCGTAGATGACATCGGCCGCGGCGGTGCCGCTGGTGGTGCCGCCGGCGGTGTCGCCATAGAGGGTGTTCAGCCCGTCGATGCGGTCGACATAGTCGCGCGCGACGCGGGTGTTGTCGGTGTAGACGCCGTCGACGCCCATGTCGATCAGCCGCTGCAGCTCCTCGCCGGTGCCGGCATGGGTCCAGACATAGACCTTCATCCCCGCCGCCTGCGCCGCCGCCACGATCGGCGCGGTGACATAGGCGGAGTTGATCGACAGGCTGTCGGCCCATTCGGCGAGCGCCGGCATGCCGGCGGTGGTGAAGCCATAGCCGAGATAGTCGATGGCGGCGGTGACGCCGGCCGCCGGCAGCAGGTCGGAGTGCAGCCGCTGCAGCACCGCGCGGTCGAAGGAGGACAGCGAGACATCCTCGCCGGTGAAATCCTTCGCGACCAGCAGGTCGACCAGGGCATCGGCCATGTCGAGGCCGCGCGCCGCATGCGCCACCGGGTTCTTCAGCTCGATGCTGACCTTGATCTCGCGGCCGAGCTCGGCCGACTTGGCGCGCACCAGGTCGATGGCGGCGTCCAGCGTCATCACCGCCGGATTGGCGGCGACCAGCGCGGCATAGCTGGTGGTCGGGATGCTGCCGGTGTCATGCGCCACCACCAGCACGCCGTCGGCGGTCATCTGGATGTCGAACTCGGCCCAGTCCGCGCCCCAGTCCAGCGCATGCGCATGGGCGTCGGCCGAATGGTCGGGATAGGGGTTGGTGCCACGATGGCCGATGATCTCGAGGGCGGTCATGCGTTGCTTCTCTCAGGACGGAAGGGAAAGGGGGTCAGCCCGTCGCCAGCGGCGGACAGGGCATGATCCGGGTGCCGGAGGCGGCCAGCCGGGCGCGCAGCGCCTCGGGCAGCGGCGCCTCGCAGAAGACGGCCGACACTTCCTCGATGCGGCCGCCGCGGACATGCGCGGCGCGGCCGAACTTCGAGGCGTCGAGCACGAGGAAGCTGCGCCGCGCATGCCGCATCATCACGCCGCGGATGCGCACCTCATCCTCCGAGTAGTCGAGCAGCGCGCCATCCTCGTCGACGCCGGCGACGCCGAAGATGGCGATGTCGACGCGATAGGCGGCGAACAGCTCCTCGCCGGCGCGGCCGCAGACATCGAGGTCGCCGGGGCGGACGCGTCCCCCCGCGATGGCCACCTCGAATTCCGGGTTCTGCGCGGCGGCCAGCGCCAGCGGCAGATTGTTGGTGACGATCTTCAGCCCGCGATGCCCGGCCAGCTGCTCGGCGACGATCTGCGGCGTGGTGCCGATGCCGAAGGACAGCGCGGCGCCGTCCGGCACCTCGCGCGCCACCGCGGCGCCGATGCGCTGCTTGGCCGCGCGATGCAGCACCTCGCGCTCACGGAAGGAGATATTGGCGCCGGGCGGCAGGGGCGCGATGCCGCCATGCCGGCGCCGCGCCGCCCCCTGCTCGCAAAGGTCGTTGACGTCGCGGCGGATGGTCTGGGTGGTGACGGCGAAGCGCCGGGCCAGCGCGTCGACGCGCAGGAAGTCATGGTCGCGCAGCAGGGCGGCGATCGCCGCCTGCCGCCTGGCCGAGGCAACACCCTGGCTTAAGCCGATGTTCATATGAAGATCCGGTCCGCTCATATGAACCGGTGTAAGGCGTCGATGCTGCGCCGGCGTGACAGCGGAATGAAGACTGCAAGGCGCTCTCGCGTCAGCCGGCGGGCGACGAGACCTCCGTCCAGAAGGCTTCGGCGGCGGCCGATTGCCTGCGGCGCGGGCGGAACAGGCGGATCTCGACCGGGACGGCAAAGCCAGGGCCGGCCTCGACCAGGCGGCCGGCGGCCAGGTCATCGGCCACCATGCTGCGCGGCAGCCAGGCCAGGCCCTGGCCCTGCCGCGCCAGGGTCTGCAGCGCGGCGGCCAGCGGTGCGGTCACCGCCGTCTCCTGCACCAGGCCGCGGCCGGCCAGCGCCGCCTCCAGGATGCGGCCCAGCCCCGAGGCGGCGCTATAGGCCAGGGCCCGCACAGACACGCCCGGACGGCCTGGCAGCGACCAGCGCGGCGCGCCATCCGTCCCCGGCGCCGAGACCGGAACCAGCAGGTCCTGCCCCACCACGACGCTGGAGAACTCGCCGGGCGGCAGGCGGGCCGAGCCCTCGCCCTGCGCATGGGCGAGCAGGAAATCGGCGTCGCCGGCGGCGAAGAGGCGCTCGCAGGCCGCCATGCTGTCGGAGAGCAGGTTGAGCGGGCCGGGCGCCTCCATCGGGAACAGGCCGCGGATCCAGTTGGGGAAGAAGGTGAAGGACAGCGCATGGGTCGCCGCGATGGACAGGGCCGTGCCCTCCCGCCCCGCCGCCTTCAGCGCGCCGCGGCGGGCGGCGTGGATGTCGCGCACCAGGGCGGCCGCCCTGTCCTGCAGGTCCAAGCCGGCGGCGGCCAGCTGCACCCCCTGGGGGCTGCGCAGCACCAGCGGCGTGCCGATCCAGGCCTCCAGCGCCTGGATGCGGCGGCTGAAGGCGGGCTGGGTGACGTGCCTGGCGGCGGCGGCGCGGGAGAAGTTCCGGTGCTCGGCCAGGGCCAGGAAGTCCTCGAGCCAGGTCAGTTCCATGGGGCGCGATGCCGGATCGGCATGGGATCCTCGGATAACGGCATTGGATGCGAGGCGGAACCCAAGGCTAATCGGGCGGCTGACAGAAGACCAGATCCGAGAAGGAATGCCGGATGCGCATCGTCGATGTCCGCGAGATCACCCAGCCGATCGCCTCGCCGATCCGCAACGCCTATATCGACTTCTCCAAGATGACGACCAGCCTGGTCGCCGTGGTGACCGACGTCATCCGCGATGGAAAGCCGGTGGTGGGCTATGGCTTCAACTCGAATGGCCGCTATGGCCAGGGCGGGCTGATCCGCGAGCGATTCCGCGACCGCATCCTGGAAGCCGATCCGGCGAGCCTGCGCGACGAGGCGCGCGACAACATCGACCCGGCAAAAGTCTGGGCGGCGATGATGACCAACGAGAAGCCGGGCGGGCATGGCGAGCGCTCGGTCGCCGTCGGCACCGTCGACATGGCCGTCTGGGACGCCGTCGCCAAGATCGAAGGAAAACCGCTGTTCCGGCTGCTGGCGGAGCGGCATGGGCGCCAGGCCGATCCGCGCGTCTTCGTCTATGCCGCCGGCGGCTACTACTACCCCGGCAAGGACAATTCGGCGCTGCGCGGCGAGATGCGCAGCTATCTCGACCGCGGCTACACCGTGGTGAAGATGAAGATCGGCGGCGCCTCGCTGTCCGAGGACTGCGCCCGCATCGAGGCGGTGCTGGCCGAGCTGGACGGAAAAGCCCAGCTGGCCGTCGACGCCAATGGCCGCTTCGACCTGGAGGCCGCCATCGCCTATGCCAAGGCGCTGCGGCAGTTTCCGCTGTTCTGGTACGAGGAGGCCGGCGACCCGCTGGACTACGCCCTGCAGGCGGCGCTGGCCGAGTTCTACCCGGGCGCCATGGCCACCGGCGAAAACCTGTTCTCGCATCAGGATGCGCGCAACCTGCTGCGCTATGGCGGCATGCGCCCCGACCGCGACTGGCTGCAATTCGACTGCGCGCTGTCCTATGGCCTGGTCGAGTACCTGCGCACGCTCGAGGTGCTGCAGCAGCTCGGCTGGTCGCCGCGCCGCTGCATCCCGCATGGCGGGCACCAGATGTCGCTGATGATCGCCGCCGGCCTGGGCCTCGGCGGCAATGAAAGCTATCCGGACCTGTTCCAGCCCTATGGCGGCTTCCCCGACGGCGTCCGCGTCGAGGAAGGCCATGTCACCATGCCCGAACTGCCCGGCATCGGCTTCGAGGGCAAGTCGGACCTGATCCGGGTGATGCGGGAGCTCGCGGCTTAAGGCGTCAGCTGCTGCCTGTGGCTGGCCTGCGCCTCGATCGCCGGCCAGTCATAGAGCATCGGCACCATCGCGCAGTCCGACCAGGCCTCGTTCTGGTTGGTGTAGTAGGCGCTGCCGGGCTGGCCGGAGGCGCCATGGAACACCGCCCAGCGGCAGTTCTCCCAGGCGCCGACATCGAAGACATAGCGGGCGAGCGCGCCATAGGTGGCGCGCGGCCCGGCGCTGCAGAGCAGGCCATTGGCCAGCACCGTGTCGCCATCGCCGCCGACCGGGCGCGACGGCGGATCCAGCAGCGCCGCCGCCGCCGGATATTGTTCGGACAGCGGATGCACGAAGCGCGGTTGGTGCACCTCGCCCCAGCGCTTCTCCGCCGCCACCTCCGGCGAGGCGGCCGCTTCGGCCAGCGCCTCCTGCAGCAACTGGTCCCAGCTGCCGCCACCCAGCAAGGAAGAATCATCGCGGCGGAGCAGGTCGGGCAGTGTCCACCACAGCTGGTTCTGCGGCACCACGCCCGGCGCCACCGCGGTCCAGGGATGCTGCCCGACCCCGGACAAGCCGCTGCGCTCGGCCAGCTTCCGCGTCGCCGCCCGGCGCAGCGCGATATAGGCGGCGGGCCGCGGGTCTTCAGCGCGCATCTGCCCGTCCCAGCCGAGCAGCGTCCGCCGCAGCGCCGCGGCAGCGGGATCGGCGGGCTCCGCCAGCCCGCGCAGCCGGTCGCGCAGCAGCAGCGCATTGGGCGACAGGGTGTCGGCATGCAGCGCCGCCGCATCCTCGGGCCCGAAGCCGGGCATGGCGCGCAGCCGCTCCAGGATGCGCGACGCGCGATAGGGCGGGTGGCAATCGGTGCAGAGATAGTCCGGATGGTCGTCGGCCACGACCCGGTTGTTGGCGGTGACGATGAGCCCCTCGGGCGGGTCGATCACCTGGGGCATCTCTTCATGCGCGATCCAGCCCTGCCAGTCGTTCGCCGGGTCCCAGCCGGGCAGCGGCAGCCAGCCATGCGCGGCGCTGCGGCGCGGCACCCGGGCGCGCACCAGATGGCCGATCTGGCCGGCGGTGTCGGCGGCGACCAGATTGTGGTCGATCAGCCCCCAGCCGCGGGTGGCGTCATAGAGCTCCGCCACCGTCCTGGCCTGGGTCATCCGCGGCAGGCAGTCGAAGGACAGATCCGGTTCGGCGAACTGCACCGAGCGCAGGGCGAGCGCGGTCCCGCTGGCAGGGTCGCCGGCGATCACCGGGCCATGAATGGTCTCGACGATCTCGAAGTCGCAGGTGCCGGCGTCGCGCACCTTGATGCTGTCGCGCCGGCGCGTGACGGGGGCCAGGCCCTCGCCATGCTGCGTGGCCGCGCCGTCCTCGGAAAACCGCTCCAGGAACAGGTCATGGATGTCCATGAAGGCATGGGTGACGCAATAGGCGACGCTGCCGTTATGGGCGAAATGCGGGAAGCCCGGCACGCCCGGCACGGTCAGCCCGACCATGTCGAACGCGTCGCAGGCGACATGGTGCTGCGCATACATGTTGGGGATTTCGAAGACGCGGTGCGGGTCGCCGGCCAGCACGGGCCGCCCGGTGCCGCTGCGCGCCGGCCCCACCGCCCAGTTGTTGCTGCCGCCGGCAGTCTCGTCGCCCGGGCCCTCGCGGCCGAGCGACTCGAGCAGCGCGCGGATCGCCGGCGCCAGCGCCTCCAGATCGGCCTGGTGCCGCGCGGCGTCGCTGCCGGGCGGGATGGCCAGCAGGTCGCGGCCGCCATCGTCGTAGCGCAGCTTGCCCACGTTCTCCGCGCCCACCACCGGCAGGGCGGCGGCGCGCCACAGCTTGAACCAGACCGAGCCCATCAGCAGCCCCAGCCGCCGCATCACCGCAATGCTGTGCCAGGCCTCCCAGCGCTCCGGCGTCTCGCCGAGCAGGCGGTATTCGACCGGGACCGGCGCGCCGGATTCCAGGAAGCCGTTCACCCCCGCCGCATAGGACTCGAGCATCGCCCGCGCCTCGGCGCCGATCGCCGCGACATCCCGGCGGCAGGCGGCTTCCATCCCCAGACGGCGGGCCAGCATGTCGGAGGCCACCGCCCCTTCCCCCAGCCATTCGGCGGCGCGGCCCAGCGCCCGGCGCCGCGTCAGCTCCATCTGGAACAGCCGGTCCTGGGCATGGGCGAAGCCCAGCGCCCTCCAGGCGTCCTGGGCGGTCGCCGCCTTGAGATGCGGGATCCCCCAGGAGTCGCGCAGCAGGCTGGCCGGTTCCGTCAGCCCCGGCAGCGCCACCTGCCCGTCCAGCGGCGCCAGGCAGGCCGACAGCTGCTGCGGATTGAGGCTTTCGGCGGAAATCTTGGGCAGCATCCCGGTCCCTCCTGGCTGCTTGGGCCGCTTTGGCGGGCTTCGACCCGCTTGCAGCCTCGACGATATATCAAATACTCTATCGCGAAACGGGGTTGGGCAAGCGGGGCATGGCAGAGGCGGCACGCCACCAGGGCGGCATCCTGCTGGAAGGGCTGGTCAAGCGCTTCGGGCCGGTGGCGGCGATCGACGGCGTCTCGCTGGCGGTGCAGCCGGGCGAGTTCCTGGCGCTGCTCGGCCCCTCCGGCTCCGGCAAGACGTCTATTCTCATGACCATCGCCGGCTTCGAGTTCCCGGATGCGGGCCGGGTCGTCATCGGCGGCGAGGAGGTCACCTGGACGCCGCCCAACCGCCGCAACCTGGGCATGGTGTTCCAGCGCTACACCCTGTTCCCGCATATGACGGTGCTGGAGAACATCGCCTTCCCGCTGAAGATGCGCGGCGTGGCGCGCGCGGCGCGGGAGGAGCAGGCCCGCGCCGCGCTCCGCACCGTGCGGCTGGAGAGCTATGGCGACCGCCGCCCGGCGCAGCTCTCCGGCGGGCAGCAGCAGCGCGTCGCCATCGCGCGCGCCATCGTCTACCGCCCGCGCGTGCTGCTGATGGACGAGCCGCTCTCGGCGCTGGACAAGAACCTGCGCGAGGAGATGCAGATCGAGATCAAGCAGCTGCAGCGCGAGATCGGCATCACCGTGGTCTTCGTCACCCATGACCAGACCGAGGCCCTGACCATGGCCGACCGCGTCGCCGTGCTGGACCATGGCCGGCTGCAGCAGCTCGGCGCGCCGCGCGCCCTCTACGAGGCGCCGGAAACCCCCTTCGTCGCCCGCTTCATCGGCGAGACCAACTTTTTTCAGGGCCGCGCCGGTGGCGCGGCGAGCGACGGCGCGCTGTTCCCGGTGCAGCTGGACAATGGCGCACAGATCCATGCGCTGGCCGTCGGCGCGATCGCGGCGGGCGCCAGGCTGACCCTCGCCCTGCGGCCGGAGCGGCTGCGCCTGGCCCCCGCCGGCGCCCCGGGCCTGGCCGCCGAGGTGCGCGAGGCCATCTATGTCGGCAATGCCACCACCCTGCTGCTGCGCGGTGCCGATGGCGCGACCTTGCGCGCCCGCATCCCCGCCGGCGCCGGTTTTTCCGAGCCCGCGCCCGGCGAGCACGTCACCCTGCAATGGGAGGCCGGCGACGCCCGCGCCTTCGCGGCGGCGGCCTGATGCGGCGTCCATCCTCCTTCCTGCTGGCCGGCCGCCGCTACAGCCCGGCGGCCAGCCTGCTGCTGGCGGCGCCGTTCCTGCTGCTGATCGTCGTCGTCTTCCTGCTGCCGCTGGCGACGCTGCTGCATGAATCGCTCTTCCTGCCCTCGCCCGGCCTGCAGCATTACGAACGCGCCCTGGCCGAGCCGGTCTATCTGCGCGTCATGCTGCGCACCCTGCGCATCGCGGCGCAGGTGACCGCGCTGGCCCTGGTCCTGGCCTGGCCGCTGGCCTGGGTGATGTCGCGGTCCAAGGGCCTCGGCCTGGCGCTGCTGGCCGCCGCCGTGCTGCTGCCGCTCTGGACGTCCGTTCTCGTGCGCACCTATGCCTGGATGGTCCTCCTGCAGCGCAACGGTGTGGTCAACCAGTGGCTGCAGAAGCTGGGGCTGACCGACGAGCCGCTGAAGCTGCTCTACACCGAGCCCGCCGTCGTGCTGGCCATGGCCCATGTCCTGCTGCCCTTCATGGTGCTGCCGATCTATTCGGCGCTGAAAGGCATCCCCGAGGACTATACCCGCGCGGCGCAGATGCTCGGCGCCTCGGCCTGGGCCAGCTTCCGCGAGGTGATCTGGCCGCTGGCGCTGCCCGGCGTCACCTCCGGCTGCCTGATGGTCTTTCTTCTCGCGCTGGGCTTCTTCGTCACGCCGGCGCTGATCGGCGGGCCGCAGCAGATGATGATCGCGACGCTGGTCTCGCAGCAGGTGCGCGAGATGCTGGACTGGTCCTTCGCCGGCGCGCTGGTCGGCATTCTCCTGGCCTTCGTCCTGCTGCTGACGGTGATCTTCCGCCGGGCCGTGCGGCTCGACCGCTTCGTGGGGCAGGGCTGATGCGCGCGGCCCCCAACCCGGCCGGCCGCATGGCGCTGAACGCCGCGGCCTATGCCGTCACCGTCTTCCTGCTGTTGCCGACGCTGATCATCATCCCGATGTCCTTCGGGCCGGAACGCTTCCTGCAGTTCCCGCCGAACGGCTTCTCGATGCGCTGGTACCTGGAGTATTTCCGCGACGAGGAATGGCTGCGCGCCACCTTCTTCAGCCTGGAGGCAGGGCTGATCTCGGCGGTCGGCGCCACCCTGGTCGGCACCCTGCTGGCCCTGGCCCTGGTGCGCGGACGGCTGCCGGGACGCGGGTTGATCGAATTGCTGGTGGTCGGCCCGGTCATCGTCCCGCATGTGGCGCTTGCCGTCGCCATGTTCCTGGTCTTCGAGCAGCTGCGCCTGACCGGCACGCTGCTCGGCTTCGCCATGGCGCATACCGTGCTGGCCCTGCCCTTCGTCGTCTTCACCGTGCTCGCCGCCCTCTACCGCTTCGATGCCGAGCTGGAACGCGCGGCGCTGTCCTGCGGCGCCGGGCCGGTGCGAGGCTTCTTCCACGTCACCCTGCCGCTGATCGCCCCCGGCGTGGTCTCGGCCGCGCTCTTCGCCTTCGTCATCTCCTTCGACGAGGCGGTGGTCTCCTTCTTCATCTCGGGGCTGGACCGCAAGACCCTGCCCCGGAAGATGTTCGAGGACATCGACTACAACATCTCCCCCACCCTGGCCGCCGTCGCCACCATGCTGACCCTGCTGACCATCGGCGCGCTGCTGCTCGGCTATGCGCTGAAGCGTGCTATGGAGCGGCGCGCCGCGGCCGCGGCGGGAGAAGGTGGTGACCATGGCTGACAGCGCTGAGATCTTTCCCTTCGTCGCCCCGGTGGGGCGCGAGAACCTGGCGGCGAAGGTCTATGCCGAGCTGCAGGCGGCGCTGTTCGAAGGCCGCATGCGCCCCGGCCAGCGGCTGAAGATCCGTGACCTGGCCGCCGCCATGCAGGTCTCCGAGACCCCGGTGCGGGAGGCCGTGGTGCAGCTGGCCCGCGAGCGCGCGCTGCGCATGGAGGCGGCGCGCTCGATCACCGTCGCCGGCCTCAGCCTGGAGCAGTATCTGGAGCTGCGCACCATCCGGCTCGAGCTCGAGGCGCTGGCCGCCGAGGCGGCGGCGCTGCGCATCCAGCCCGGCGCCATCGACGCCCTGGCCGAGGCGCATGACCGGCTGATGGCGGCGGAAGAGGCCGGCGAGCCCATACCGGCCAACCGCGCCAACTGGGATTTCCACCACGGCCTGTACCGCGCCGCCGCCATGCCCGAGCTGCTGGCCATCATCGAGAATATCTGGCTGCGCAACGGGCCGATGCACGCCCTGCTCTATCCGCATGCGCGGCCGAGCTATCCGGGGCGGCACCGGCATCTCGACATCATCGACGGGCTGCGCGCGCGCGACCCGTCGGCCACCCGCATCGCGCTCTGCGCCGACCTGACCGAGGGCGGCGCCAACCTGGTCGCCTATCTCGGCCGGCTGGAGCGCGAGGCCGCCTGGACGCCTCCCAAATAACGTCCCTCCCCGAAGGAGCTGCATCATGGCCTTGCTGCGGAGACACCTTCTTGCCCTGGGCGCCGCCGGCGTCACGCCCCTCGCCCGCCCCGCCCTCGCCCAGCGCGGCTCGGGCGAGGTCATCGTCGCCGCCACCGGCGGGCTGATGGAACGCAGCCTGCAGGAGCACTTTTATAAGCGCTTCGAATCCGAAGTCGGCATCCGCGTCCGCTCGGTGCCGATCGAATTGCCGGACCAATGGGCCCGGGCGCGGGCCGGCCAGCGCAGCGGCAACGTCCCTTTCGACGTGGTCACGGCGACGCCGCCCGACCTGATCCAGCACGCCGATATCCTGGCGCCGGTCGATTGCTCGATGCCCGGAATCGCGGCGCATGCCCTGCCCAATGGCTGCTTCCCCGAAGGCATCATCCGCACCGCCGGCGGCATGGCGCTGACCTGGAGCAAGAAGGCTTTTCCGAACGGCGGCCCGCAGAGCTGGGCCGATTTCTTCGACGTCCAGAAATTCCCCGGCTCCCGCTCGCTGCCCGACACCGGCGACCGCGAATGGTGGGTGCCGCTGGCAGCCCTGATGGCCGACGGCGTCGAGCGGGACAAATTGTTCCCGATGGATGTCGACCGTGCCTATCGCAAGCTGGACACCCTCAAGCGCCACGTCGCCGCCTGGTGGAAGAGCGGCGACAACTCGATGCAGATCATGCGCGGCGGCGACGCCGTGATGACCATGGTCTATTCCAGCCGCGCCGTGCCGCTGGCGAAATCGGGGGAATTTGACTTTACCTGGAACCAGGCGATCCGCGACGTCGGCAACTGGGCGGTGCTGAAGGGCGGGCCGAACACGGCCAATGCCATGCGCTTCCTCGACTTCTTCGTGCAGAACCCGCAGGAGCATCTGTCCTTCAGCGACAAGGTCAGCTTCGATTCCAACAACCGCGAGGCGCCCGCCCTGGTCCCCGAGGCCGAGCGCCGCTACCGCGCCTCCTGGCCGGCGAACTGGGAGAAGCTGATCATCGCGGACTATGCCTGGATCGCCGCCAACCGCAACGCGCTGCGCGAGCGCTGGGTCACCTGGCTGACGCAGTAAAAAGGTTCCGGCCGATGCTGGTCAACGACCCCGAATCCGCGCATTGGCCGGTCGACCCCGCGCGGCTGGAACTCGTCGAAGAGTTCCGCCGCGCCCCGCGTGGGCCGCACAGCGAAGCGCTCCAAAAGCTGCTGCACCGCATGCGCTGGTCCGGCGTCGGCCGGCGCCACGTGCTGGTGGTGCTGGAGCCCAACCGCCGCTGGATGCTGGCGCGCATGCCCGGGCAGCGCGGCGCCCCCATCGAGACCTTCCCCAACCGCGTTTTCACCAGCCTGGCCGAGGCCGAATGGGCCGTCTTCGTCATCCGCTGGGAGGCGCTGACCGGCACCACGCTGCAGGACAAGAACCCCTCCGCATGACCGACACCACCGCCGTGCTGGGCTATGCCTGGCCGCTCACCGTCTCGCCCGGCGAGGCGGTGCGCTTCCACCTGTCCAGCGCGACGCTGCAGGAGGCGGAGGCGACGCTGCTGCGGGTGCGCTGCGCCGATCCCGATCCCGACGGGCCCGGCCTGCGCTTCGAGGTGCCGGGCACGCCGCTGGACGGACGCGTGCCGCTGCGCCACCAGCCGCTGCGCCCGGGCTCCTGCGGCATCGTGGGCGACGCGCCGGCGCTGCGCCGCGCCGGCTCCTTCTCGGTCGGCGCCTTCCTCTGGCCGACGGCGCCGCGGGCCGGGGCGCAGGGCATCGTCACGCGCTGGCGCGACGACACGGCGCAGGGCTGGCGGCTGGGGCTGGATGCGGAGGGCTGCCTGGAATTCGCCCTCGGCGACGGCGCTTCAACCTGGCGCGTCAGCGCGCCGCAGCCGCTGCTGGAGCGCGAATGGGTCTTCGTCACCGCGGCCTATGACGCGGAGAAGGGCGAGCTGCGGCTCTGCCAGGAAAGCCTCGATCCGCAGGCGGGGCGCAGCAGGACGGCCGGCGCCGTGGCGGCCGGGCCGCGGCACTTCGCGCCGCCGGCCGAGGTGGCGCTGGTCTTCGCCGCGCAGGCACTGGAGACCGGCGTCGCGCCGCTGACGGCCGCGCATTACGATGGCAAGATCGACCGGCCACGGCTCTGCGCCGGCGCCCTGTCGCCCGGCCGGCTGCGCGCCCTGGCCGAGGCGCTGCACCCCGCCCCCGGCGATCCTGGCCTGCTGGGCGCCTGGGATTTCTCCCGCGGCATTTCCACCGACCTGATCCACGACCTCTCGGCCAACCGCCTCGATGGCTGGCTGCGGCAGACTCCCGCCCGCGCCATGACCGGCGCCAATTGGGACGGCAGCACCCAGCAATGGACCGAGCGGCCGCATCTCTACGGCGCCATCCAGTTCCACAGCGACGACATGCATGACGCCGGCTGGGAGGCTGACCTGGAATTCCGCGTGCCGCGCGACTGGAAGAGCGGCTTCTACGCGCTGCGGCTGCGCGCCCGCGAAGGCAGCGACGACCCAGTCGAGAGCTTCGTGGCCTTCTTCATCCGCGCCCCGCTCGGCCAGGCGCGATCGAAGCTGGCCTTCGTCGCCAGCACCGCGACCTTCCTGGCCTATGCCAACAGCGCGCTGCGGCTCGACCAGGTGCATGCGGAATCCATGCTGGAAGGGCTGATCGCGCTGTCGCGAGACGATGTCTACCTGCAGGAGCATCGCGAGCTCGGCCTCTCGACCTACGACACCCACAGCGACGGCAGCGGCTGGTGCTATTCCACGGCCAAGCGCCCGGTGCTGAACATGCGGCCGCGCGGCGCCACCTTCAACTACGGCAACGACACCCATATCATCGACTGGCTGGAGCAGACTGGCCAGGACTACGACGTCATCACCGACGAAGACATCCACCACCAGGGCGCGCAGCTGCTGGCCGGCTACCGCTGCGTCGTCACCGGCTCGCATCCCGAATATTTCTCCCGCGCCATGCTGGACGCCTTCGACAGCTACCAGCGCGATGGCGGGCGGCATGTCTATCTCGGCGGCAACGGCTTCTACTGGCGCATCGCCTTCCACCCGACCCTGCCGCACGCCATGGAGATCCGCCGCGGCATGCTGGGCCTGCGCACCTGGGAGGGGGAGGCGGGCGAGAATTCCCTCTCCTACACGGGCGAGCCGTCCGGGTTGTGGCGCGCCAATGGCCGCCCGCCGCAGCGCCTGGTCGGCGTCGGCTTCGATGCCCAGGTCTTCACCCGCTCCTACCCCTATCGCTGGCTGGAAGGCGCGCGGGATCCGCGGCTGTCCTGGATGGTCGACGGCATCGACCTCAATGCGCCGCTCGGCGATTTCGGGCTGCGCGGCGGCGGCGCGGCGGGGCTGGAGGTCGATCGCGTCGATCCGACCCTGGGCTCTGCGCCCGGCATGGTCTGGCTCGCGACGGCGGACCGCCTCGACTATGGCGGCGTGCCGACGCTCGAGGAGCTGCGCACCCTGCATCGCGGTGCCATGGGCGACCAGAACGCCCGTGTCCGCGCCGACATCGCCTTCACGCCCACGGCCCGCGGCGGCGCCGTCTTCTCCACCGGCTCGATCGCCTGGGCCTGCGCCCTGTCGCATGACGGCTACGACAATGCCGTCGCCCGGCTGACCGGCAATGTGATCCGCCGCTTCCTCGATCCCTGTCCTTTCGAGGGCTTCTGATCCTGGCGGAGCACTTTGATATATGATATATCGTGCGGCGCCACGGCCCAGAAACGACAGGATAGCGCCATGCCCGAGCTTCTTCCCGGCAGCGATGCCGCGCTCCGCGCCCGCGCCCGGCAGGTGATCCCCGGCGGGCTCTGGGGCCATCTGAACGCGGCGAAGCTGCCTGAAGGCTACCCGCAGTTCTTCGCCGAGGCCGAAGGCTGCCGGCTCCGCGACGTCGACGGGCGCGAGACCATCGACTTCATGTGCTCCTGGGGCCCGATCGTGCTCGGCCACAAGCATGCCGTGGTCGAGGCCGCCGCCCGCGCCCAGGCTGAGCGCGGCGACACCATGAACGGCCCCGCCCCCGTGCTGGTCGAGCTCGCCGAGCTCATGGTGCAGATGATCCCGCATGCCGACTGGATCCTGCTCGGCAAGAACGGCACCGACGCCACCACCGCCTGCGTCACCATCGCCCGCGCCGCCACCGGCCGCCGCAAGATCCTGGTGGCACGCGGCAGCTACCACGGCGCCGTGCCCTGGTGCTCGCCCTCCGTCGCCGGCGTCACCGCCGAGGACCGTGCCCATCTGATCCAGTTCGACTACAACGACACCGACAGCCTCGACCGCGCGGTCGCCGAGGCCGGCGCCGACTTTGCCGGCATCATCGTCACCGCCTTCCGCCACGACTTCGCCCGTGACCAGGAGCTGGCCACCGCCGACTTCGCCCGCCACGCCCGGCAGGTCTGCGACACCACCGGCGCCGCGCTGATCCTCGACGACGTGCGCGCCGGCTTCCGCATCGATCTCGCCGGCTCCTGGGAGCCGCTCGGCGTGCGGCCCGACCTGTCTGCCTACAGCAAGGCCATCGCCAACGGCCACCCGCTGGCCGCCATGGCCGGCGGCGAGCGCTTCCGCGAGGCCGCGACCCAGGTCTACACCACCGGCTCCTTCTGGTGCGGCGCCGTCCCCATGGCCGCGGCCCTGGCCACCCTGCAGGAGCTGAAGCGCATCGACGGCCCCGAGCGCATGCGCGCCATGGGCCAGCGCCTGCGCGACGGCCTGGCGATCCTGGCGCGCCGCCACAACCTGGCCGTCAACCAGACCGGCCCGGCGCAGATGCCGCTGATGACCTTCGTCGGCGACGTGGACTGGAAGATGGGCGACGCCTTCTGCAGCGAAGCCCTCCGCCACGGCGCCTACTTCCACCCGCGCCACAACATGTTCCTGTCATGCGCGCACGGCGAAGCCGACATCGACGCCGCGTTGGTTGCCGCTGAAGCAGGGTTTGCAGCGGTGAAGAGGAGCATCGGGTAGGCCAGGGGAATGAATTCCCCTGGACCCCTTCTTTTTTCTG
>NZ_MLCO01000142.1 GCF_001982615.1 Teichococcus deserti
CCCCTGCCCTTTTCGCCCCCGCTCCTGTCGCGAAGGTCGCCGCATGAACGCCGTCATCATCCTCTTCCCCGGCACCAACCGCGAGCGCGACATGGCCATCGCGCTCGAGAAGGCGACGGGGAAGAAGCCGCAGATCCTGTTCCACCGCGAGACCGCGCTGCCCGCCGGCACGGACCTGGTCGTGCTGCCCGGCGGCTTCTCCCATGGCGACTACCTGCGCTGCGGCGCCATGGCCGCGCGCTCGCCCATCATGCCCGCCATCGCCGAATTCGCGGCGAAGGGCGGCCATATCCTGGGCGTCTGCAACGGCTTCCAGATCCTGACCGAGGCCGGGCTGCTGCCGGGCGCCCTGCTGCGCAACGCCGGCCTGCGCTTCCTGTCGATGGACTGCCACCTGCGCGTCGAGACGGCGGACAGCCCCTTCACCAGCCGCTGGCAGAAGGCCGAGACCTACCGCGCCCCCATGGCCCATGGCGACGGCAACTTCTTCTGCGATGCCGAGACCCTGGCCCGGCTGCAGGGCGAGGACCGCGTCGCCTTCCGCTATGTCACGGCCGCCGGCGAGGCGACGCCGGAGGCCAACCGCAACGGCGCCATCGACAACATCGCCGGCATCCTGAGCGAGAACCGCCGCATCCTGGGCATGATGCCCCACCCGGAAGACCTGGTGGACCCGCTGATGGGCGGGACGGACGGGCTGCCGCTCTTCGAGAGCATCGCTGGGGTTTTTGCGACGGCCTGAACGGGCGCTAGAAACAAACGAGCAGGCGCGGAGGCGAAACCTCCACGCTTGCACTCGCCAATCCCCATCTCCACTACGCTTCACGCCCTTAATGGTGAGGCTGTGAGAGCCATCTTGACGCGACGTGATTGAGTCACCAAAGTGACCTTATCACCTACGAGAGTGGCACTAAACTATGAAACTTAGTGCTGGTCTGGCGCTTCGCCGGATCTCATTTGATTGGCGGCTTTTCCCGGGCGCGGAAGGACGCGGTGTCTTACCGTCCTCCGGCCGCTCCGCTCGGTAAGACACCGCGTCCTTCCGCGCCTTTGGTAGGTGTTACTTTTAAAAGAAGCCATCCCTGAGATAGTTGAGTGCATAGACCCGGATTCCCTCCGGGTCTATGCACCCAAACCTGTTATATTTGTTTGTGGCGGAAGGTATGATTTATCATGCCCTTCCTATCCGCACTCGCTTAGAGATGCCTTTTTTAGAATTAATCTCGGCTCGGATAAGAAAATCTTGCTGGCCGAAGAACTGCAGGACGCATTCTTCCCTGCTGGCCATTATAAAGATATTCTTCAACTCGAATCTGACATTGCGCAGATATCTGACTACGTGATTTTATTTTCCGAAAGCTACGGAAGCGCCGCAGAACTTGGCGCCTTCGCCACGGAAGAAGAGATCGCTCGAAGAATACTTGTTTTTATGGACGACTATCATTATAGTCAAAAGTCCTTTATTGTTCTCGGCCCCATTAGATCTCTTGAGAGACGCTTCAGGACATCTGTTTGTGTCCTAAACCGGGCCGAACTAGGCATCTTCAAAATTGACCATCTTGAAACATTAAAAATGGATATATTCACCGCCAGAATCAAGTCGGCGATGGATATACGTTTGACAGATTCGACTAGCAGAGAGCACACGACATTCAATAGCTCCCGTACAGGCCACGTTATCAAGCTGATGACGGGGCTAATTCAGCACTACGGCGCACTAACAGCAGATGAAATTGAGGCTTTCCTATACATTCTGGGTATAAAAAAGAAAAATGAGGAGATAGAAAATCTTTTATTATGTGCTGAATATGCGAGCTGGATTAAGAGTGAAAAGCGCGGCGTCAATAAATTTTTTGTGTCAATAGCGAATGAAAAAAACTCTATAGGTTATAAGCTACTAAAGGAAGCGAAGATAGACCGCGAAAAGTGGAAATTTGATGTGCGTTCTTACTGGAAGAAGCACGACCCTGAGCGCTTTGCTTGTATTTCTTCAGCTGTGGGGACGCCCCGATGAGCGAACTCGTCCGAAAGCTTGCACAGGAAACCGGCGTTCCTGAGCCGCTGGTCCGCGAAATTATGCTGACCGCACCGGTTCGCTACAAAGAATTCCACATCGTCAAAAAGTCTGGTGGATTGAGGAAGATTTCCCAACCTGCCCGCGAGGTTAAGCTGCTTCAGCGCATTGCCACAAAAATTTTATTGAACCAATTACCTGTTCACCCATGCGCTACCGCTTATAGGATAAATTCCGGTCTTTTAAATAATGTAAAGCCACATGCAAAAAATTCGCAGATATTAAAACTTGATCTAAAGGAGTTTTTTCCAAGCCTTCGTCTTGTTGATTGGTATCAATATTGCCGAAGGAACTTCATGAATATAAGCTCCGAGGATATTACATTGGCAGGCCGTCTTTTTTTTAGGAAGACGCCCAAAAAGGTCTCGCTACGGCTGGCGATCGGCGCGCCCAGCTCTCCCAGCATGTCTAATATTTTAATGTACGAATTCGACACCCTCGTTCATAAATACTGCCTCACTGAAAATATCGTCTACACTAGATATGCTGATGATATGACCTTTTCGGCGCCAAGGACTGGATATCTCGTCGGCGTTATCAAGAATGTTTCTAGAATAATAAGAAAATTGAAGAGCCCAAACTTAGAAATAAATTCTGGGAAGACTGTTTATGCCACCCAAAAGTACAAAAGATCCATTACCGGACTAATTTTAGCCAACAACGGCTCAATTACTATCGGCCGCGACGCGAAAAGATTGACAAGAGCGCGGGTTCATCACGCGATCAAGGGGCGCCTAACCGAGGATGAAATAATTAAATTGTCCGGATATCTTTCTTTTATTATGTCGGTCGAACCCTCATTTGTTTATACTCTGCAGGTTAAGTATGGCGCTCATCAGATCAACCAAATATTGCACGCTTCGTTGACACCCAAAGAGCGCATTGAATAGTGAAGCTGCCACATAGAGTGTTGTAGGAAAACTTGCCTATCGTAAAATTTCCTGCTACGATCCCGGAATGAGCA
>NZ_MLCO01000143.1 GCF_001982615.1 Teichococcus deserti
TCTGCATGCCCGGGACCATGGCGGGGCCAGCGGCGCGCCGCTGGAAGACGCCCTGGCGGCGCTGGGCGTCGGCCGGGCGGAAGGCGTGGCGGAGCCGGCGGACCATCTGGGCCTGCTCTGCGAGACGCTGGCCGGGCTGATCGCCGGCGTCTTCCCCGCCAGCCCCGGGGAGGAGGCCGCCTTCTTCGCCCGCTTCCTGGCACCCTGGGCCGGGCGCTGCTTCGCGGCGCTGGCGGCGGTGGAGGGGGAGGAATTCTACGCCGCCATCGGCGCGCTGGGCCTGGCCGCGCTGACGGTCGAGGAGGCCGCGGCGCCGGCCGCGGCCGGATAGGCGCCGACGCGCCGGGCTTCCCTCAGCCGGCGCCAGGCGATAAGCCCTGGGCCATGCGCCTGATCGGACTGGCCGGCTGGAGCGGCGCCGGCAAAACGACCCTCCTGGCCAAGCTGATCCCCTGCCTGATCGGGCAGGGGCTGCGGGTCTCCACGATCAAGCACGCGCATCACCGCTTCGATGTCGACCAGCCGGGCAAGGACAGCTGGCTGCACCGGCAGGCGGGCGCGGCGCAGGTGCTGGTGGCGTCGAGCCAGCGCTGGGCGCTGATGACCGAGCTGCGCGACGCGCCGGAGCCCTCGCTGGAAGAGCTTCTCGGACAGCTGGCGCCGGTCGACCTGGTGCTGGTCGAGGGCTTCAAGCGCGACGGCCACCCGAAGCTGGAGGTGCGGCGGGAGGCGAACGGCAAGCCCTGGCTGCATCCCGGGGATCCGATGATCCGGGCGGTGGCCGCCGACACGCCGAACCCGGCCGGCCTGCCGCAGGCCGGGCTGGACGCGGTCGAGGCGGTGGCCGCCCTGGTGCTGGACCACGCGGCGCCATGGCGCAGCTGAGCGACGACTGCTTCGCCGCCGGCGAGGCGCTGCTCCCGGTCGAGGCGGCGGCCGCGCTGATCGCCGACCGCGTGCCGCCGGTGAGCGGCGAGGAATTTCTGCCTCTCGCCCGGCTGCGGGGGCGGGTGCTGGCGCGGGAGGTCTTCGCCCCGCAGCCGCTGCCGCCCTTCTTCAACAGCGCCGTCGACGGCTATGCCTTCCGCCATGCCGACCTGATCCCGGGCGCCGAGACGCGGCTGCCGCTGGCCGGGCGCCAGCCGGCGGGCCAGCCGGCCGGGGCGCTGGCGGCGGGGGCAGCCTGCCGCATCATGACCGGCGCCGCCATGCCCGCCGGCGCCGACACGGTGATCATGCAGGAGGATGTCCGGCTGGAGGGCGGCGCCCTGCTGCTGCCGGCCGGCCTGGCGCGCGGCGCCAATTGCCGCCCGGCCGGCGAGGATGTGGCGCAGGGCGCGCTGGCCCTGGTCGCCGGCCGGCTGCTGGACCCGCCGGCCATCGCGCTGGCCGCGGCGCTGGGCCTGCCGGGGCTGGCGGTGCGGCGGCGGGTGCGGGTCGGCGTCTTCTCGACGGGCGACGAGCTGGCGGTGCCGGGGGCGCCGCTGGGCCCGGCGCAGACCTATGACGCCAACCGCTTCGCCCTGCTGGCGATGCTCGGCGGGCTGCCGGCGGAGGCGGTCGACCTCGGCCTGCTGCCCGACCGGGCCGAGGCCACCGCCGCGGCGCTGCGCGAGGCCGCCGCCGGGCATGACCTGCTGCTGAGCTCCGGCGGGGTCAGCCTGGGCGAGGAGGACCATGTCCGCGCCGCCATCGAGGCCGCCGGACGGCTGGTCTTCTGGAAGCTGGCGGTGAAGCCCGGGCGGCCGGCGGCGATGGGGGTGATCGGCGGCACGCCGGTGCTGGGGCTGCCGGGCAATCCGGTGGCGGCCTTCGTCACCTTCCTGCATCTGGCGCGGCCGCTGGTGCTGCGGCTGGCGGGCGCCACCCCGGCGCCGCTGCCGCGCTTCACCGCCGAGGCCGCTTTCGCGCATCGCAAGAAGCCCGGGCGGCGGGAATATCTGCGGGTCCGGCTGGTCGCCGGCGATGGCCTGCCGCGGGCGGAGAAATTCACCCGCGAGGGGGCCGGGCTGCTCTCGACCCTGGTGGAGAGCGACGCCTTCGCCGAGCTGCCGGAAGCGCTGACCGAGGTCGCCCCCGGCGACCGCGTGACGGTGCTGCCCTTCGCCGGGGTTTTTTGAAACCTCCTCTGGGGGAACTGGAGAAAAGATGTTCGTGGCGATGAACCGCTTCCAGGTGATCAAGGGTCTGGAAGCCGATTTCGAGACGGTCTGGACCAGCCGGGAATCGCATCTGCACAAGGTGCCCGGCTTCGTCGAGTTCCACCTGCTGCGCGGGCCGGCGCGCGACGACCACACGCTGTTCGCCTCGCACACCATCTGGCGGAGCCGCGCCGATTTCGAGGAATGGACCCGGTCGGAGGCCTTCCGCATGGCGCATCGCGGCGCCGGGCAGAGCAAGCCGCTCTATCTTGGCCCGCCCTCCTTCGAGGGCTTCGACGTGATCCAGACGGTGGCCATGCCGGGCGCCGCGGCGATGATCTCGCCCGAGGCCTAGCGCGTGATGGCTTGAGGTGGAATTACCGGAAAGCCTGAATCACACGATCAACCGAACAGCGGGAACGGGTTGCCTGCGGCCTTGCGCAGGCGACCCATTCTATGCCGTCTCGGGCATCACCGGCGGGCAGAGGGCGGCCTCGGCCAGCTCCTGCCGCAGCCGGGAAATCAGCCAGCGGCCGGCCTGGCCGGGCGGGCGGCCACGCTCATGCACCACATGCAGCGCCAGCTCGAAGCCGTCATGCTCCTGCATCTGCAGGCGCTTCAGCCGGCCCTCGGCGATCAGCGGGGCGGCCACGTGCTTCGGCATGTGGCACCAGCCGAAGCCCTCCAGCAGGAAGTTCATCCGGGTGTTGAGGTCGGCGAAGCGCCAGGTGCGCGGGCTGAGCACGCCCCGCGACCAGCCGCCGCGCGGCGAGCCGTCGGTCAGGATCAGCTGCACATGGTCGGCCAGCGTCGCACGGCTGATCGGGCCGGGCTCGGCGGCCAGCGGATGGCTGGCCAGCACCACCGGCACCATCTCGACCATCATCAGCAGCTCGGCCTCGAGGTCGAGCTGGGCGATCTCCTCCACCGGATAGATCGCCAGCTGCACGGTGCCGTCGCGCAGGTGCCGCTCCGGCGCGCCGATGCCCTCGGTCAGCAGCGTCATCGGCAGCGTCGGGAACTCTTTCTTCAATCCGTGCAGCGCGCGCATCGCCGGGCCCGAGGGCAGCAGCGGGTTGACCGAGATGGTCAGCTCCGCCTCCAGCCCGCCGGCGATGCTGTCGGCCCGCGCCCGCAGCATCTCGGCCGATTTCAGCAGGCGGCGGGCCTCGGCCAGGATCGCCTGGCCCGGCTCGGTCAGCTTCGGCAGCTTGGTGCTGCGGTCGAAGAGCTTGAGGCGCAGATGCGCCTCCAGCGCCTGGATGCTCTGGCTGATCGCCGACTGCGCCCGGCCCAGCCGCCGGGCGGCGGCGGAGAAGCCGCCGCTATCGGCCACGGCGACCAGGACGCGAAGCTGGTCAAGGGTCAGCGGATCCATTTTTCCATCACCTGCGCTGATAGTCGGAATCGGAAAACTCAGCTTACCAAGGATGGATATTAGCGCCATCTCCCCGCGCAAGGCAGCCCGACTGCCCGCCAGTCAAGTGAAAGAACAAAGACATGTCGACTTCCAGCCTGTCCCGCGCCCTGCTGCTCGCAGCCGGCTTCGCGGTGGTGGCCCCTGGCCTGTCCCAGGCGCGCGACCTGATGGAGAACACCAACAATGCCTCGGCGACCGGCAGCCCCTTCGCCTATGCGATGCCGGTGACCCGGAGCGCCGAAGCCGGGCCGTCGCTGCGCGTCGGCAATTCGGCCGGCGCCTCGGCGGCGGTCGCGGCGGCCCCGGCCGAGGTGACCCACGCGCGCGGCGCCCTGCCGTCGGTGGTGGGCAATGCGGCCTCGGCCTTCGGCGGCCCCGGCACCGGCCCGATCCGCGGCTGATCCTTTTCCGGCTTTCGCTTTCGACGATCGCGCCGGGGTCCTCGCGGGCCCCGGCGTTCTGCCGTCTCCTCCGCCGGAAACGTCATGGAACTGTCAAGCTGCGCGGCCGGAAAACCGGCTAGCCGCCCGCATCCATCGCGGATGACAGGACATGGACCAGGACACCGCCGCCCCGGCGCCCGGCCCGCTCGGGCGGGTCTGGCAACTTGATCTCCCGGGCGATGTCCCGGGCGGCGGCTGGCGCTGGACGCATTACGACCTGGTCGCCCCTGGCAGCCTGCCCGCCATCCGCGCCGAAGGCTGGGGCGAGGCGGCGCTGGCCGTCCTGCACGACAAGGACGAAAGCCCGCGCCTCGAGGTCGAGGGCGAGGTGGTCTGCGGCATCCTGCCCGACTTCGCCCAGCAGAGCGGCCCGGGCGAGCAGCTGCTGGCCAGCTGGCGCTTCGCCATGACGCCGACCCAGATCACCACCGCCCGCCGCGCTGCCACCCAGGGCCTGTACCGCGCCTGGCGCGCCGTGCAGGCCGGCCAGGTGCCCGACGGCCCGGCGGCGCTGCTGGACCAGGTGGTGGCGCAGCTCGGCGCCGGCATCAGCCAGCGCGCCGATGCCCTCGACGACGCCGCCCGCCGGGTGGAGGACGAACTGCTGGCCGAGGCCCCCACCCGCAGCCCGGAGGAGCTCGGCCGCAAGCTGGGCGAGATCCGCCGCGAGACCACGCGGCTGCAGCGCCTGGCCGTCCCGGTGATGCGGCTGGTGCGGGAGGAGACCGGCGACCTGCCCGGCTGGGCCGATGCCGAAACCCATGCGGCGGCGCGGCGGCGGATGCTGGCGGCGCTCGACGACCTGCGGGCGCTGCAGGAGCATGGCCGCGCGCTGCAGGATGAGCTCTCCGCCCGGCAGGCGGCGGAGACCAACCGCAACCTGAACCTGCTGTCGGTGCTGACCGCGGTGCTGCTGCCGCCGACCCTGGTCAGCGGCTTCTTCGGCATGAACACCGAGGGCCTGCCCTGGTCCGGCGACGGCCAGGGCACCGCCTGGGCGGCCGGGCTGATGCTCGCCTCGATGGCGGGAACGCTGGCGCTGCTGCGGCTGCGGCGAATCGTCTGACAGCCGTCCTGCGCGGAGGCATGCTGGCAAGGCACCAGCATTAACCTATGTTTTGAAAGGGTTTGCTCGCATTTTGTTAATTGGACGGCCACAACCATAACGGGTGTTCCTGCGCCTCCCGCTCTCCAACCCCCAAGGTGGCGCCCCAATGTTCTCCGAGCCCGATCTTCAACATGCCGTGGTCATGCAGGATGTCGCCGCCGCCCTGGTGGAGGCGCTGCAAGGCCTTGTTGGGCAAGGAAATGTGCCGCCGGGCGCGGCGCCGCGCCTGCTCGACAACGCCATCGAAGGCCTCCCGCAAGGGGCCCGATCGATGGTCAGGTTTGAAGCTCACAGGTTGTGGATGCGACGAATCGACAATTTGGGGTAGCAGGGGGCGTCGTCCGGCGTTCATCTTGCGAATGGATGAAACGCAGGAAACACGCCGTGTCGGATGCGCAGATCGTCGTGCAGACCCTGGTCGAGCAGATCGAGAGCTTGGCCGCGGCCGGGGGCGGCAATGCCGAGCAGGCCTTCGCGCTGCTCCAACGAAGCCTCGACCGCCAGCCCATCGTCTTCAGCCCGGCCGCCCTGCTCTGGGCCGAGGCCGCCAAGCTGCGCGACGACTTCTTCAGCGGGCCTCGGCATTGAGGGCTCCCGCCTCCGGCTGAGGCGGCGCATGACCCCGGGGGACATACCAAGGGGACATGCCGGGTGAGGGGATCGAACCCCCGACCTTCGGTTTACAAAACCGCTGCACTACCGCTGTGCTAACCCGGCCTGGCCGGGGGCGCCTCGCGATGGGATTTCGCGACCCCCCCCAGGGCCCGCCTCTTTTGCAGCCTTTGCCCCGGCGCAGCAATCCCCGATCGCGCCGCGCCGCCTCACCCCTGGCGGCGCGCCAGGCGGCGGGGGGATTCCGCCGGCGCCGCCAGGCTGGCGCTCAGCACCGGGCCGAGCTCACGCAGCAGGCCGAGGCAGGCCTCGCGCTGACGGCGGGCCTGGGCTATGGCCAAGTCGCGCTCCGCCTCCGCCGCCAGCCGGGCGTCGCGCGCGGCGGCCAGGTCCTCGGCCCAGCGCAGGCGCTCGGCGGCGATCAGCCGCAGTTCGGCCTCGCGCAGCGCCGTCAGCCGGGTGATCTCGGCCTCCAGCCGGGCGTCGCGGGCGGCCTGGCTGGCGCGACGCTCCTGCCGCCAGCCGCGCCAGGCCTGCCAGGCCTGCAGCAGCGCCCAGGCGGTCAGGCCGAGCGCGCCGGTGCCGGCGATGCTGCTGCCCAGCGCGGCCGCGGGGGTCGCGACCCCCGGCGGGGGGTCAACCGGAAGAGAATCCATCGGGTGGGGCTCCGGCACAGGAGGGACTTGCATGGGCTGACGCTATTTGCATAATTGCAAACACACAAGAACGAATGGCGAACATAAGCGTGAGGTCAGACCCCCCATGGATGAGCAGCAGCAGGCGGCCAAGGCGCTGCTGGAGCGGATGCTGAGGACCACCGGCCTGACTCCGTCGGAACTGGCGCGGGCGGCGAAGCTGACGCCCTCCACCCTGACGCGCTTCCTGAACTCGCCGGTGCGCCACACCCTCTCGGCGCGCACGCTGACCAAGCTCTCGGCCTATAGCGGCGTCGCGGTGCCGCCGGCGGTGCTGCCGGCGCTTCCGCCGGCGAGCGTGCCCGTGGTCGGCTATATCGGCGCCGGCGAGCAGGTGCTGCCCTTCGACGATGCGGCGATGGGCGCCGGCCTGGAGCAGGCCGACCCGCCCCCCGGCGCCGAGCCCGGCACCGTCGCCGTGGTGGTGCGCGGCGACAGCATGTTCCCGGCCTTCTGGGACGGCGACATTCTCTACTATTCGCGCGAGGCGGGGTTCGACCGCGACGGCTGCCTCTACAACGAATGCATCGTGAAGCTGCGCGACGGGCCGATCTACATCAAGCGCGTCACCCCCGGCGGCCAGCCTGGCCTCTACACGCTGCAGAGCTACAACGCGCCGCCGATGGCGGACGTCGCCATCGACTGGGCGGCGCCGGTGCAGTTCCAGGACAAGCGCCGCCGTCGCGCCAAGCCCTGACCCGGCCTGGCGCTTCTGCTATGTCCCGCCGCATGAGCCTTGCCATGGATTGCGACATCGTCGTCTTCGACACCGAGACCACCGGCCTCGGCGCCGAGGACCGGGTGGTCTCGCTCGGCGCGGTGCGGCTGGGGCCGGACCTGGCCTTCCGCCAGGCGCTGCACCTGGTCTTCAACCCCAGGCGCGCCAGCCATTGGGCGGCCGAGCGCGTGCATGGCCTGACCAGCGCCTTCCTGTCGCGCCAGCCGGCCTTCCTCGAGCATCTGGACGAGGTGCGGATGTTCTTCGCCGATGCGCGTCTGGTGGCGCACAACCTCGACTTCGACCGCCGCATGCTCGACCGCGAGTTCTCGCTGCACGGCGCGCCGCCGCTGGACATGCTCCGTGGCGGGCGCTGCACCCTGCGGGAATGGCAAAGGCGGCCGGAAGGCGGCAAGGGGGGCTTGGACGCCGTCATCGCCACCCTCGGCCTGCGCCGGCAGGGCGCGCTGCACGGCGCCTTCGAGGATGCGCTGCTGGCCACCGCCGTGCTGCGCGCGCTGGACGGGCTGTCGCCGGACCTGCCCTGCGGGCTGCTGCCGCCTTCCAATGCGCGCGGCCTGCCCGCGGCGCCGATCCGCGCGACGGCGCCGAAGCCGCGGCCGCCCCGCGCCTCGCTGGCCGGCAGCCGCGTGGTGATCACCGGCGAGTTCCGCTCGATGACCCGCGACGAGGCCGAGGCGGCGCTGCTGGCCGCCGGCGCCCGACGCCAGATGACGGTGAACGGGCTGACCGATTTCGTGGCGCTCGGCGCCGCGCCCGGCCGGGCCAAGCTGCGCAGCATCGCCGCGCTGCAGGAGGCCGGCGCCGGCCCGCGCCTGCTGGACGAGGCCGGCTTCCTGGCGCTGCTGGCCGAACCCTTCTAGCCGAAGATAAAGCCCAGCCGGTCGCCTTCGAAGACGCCACAGGTCAGCGGCCCGCCGGACCAGGCGGCGGTGTCCAGGTTGATGCGGTTGTGCCGCACCTCCGGCTCGGCGCGGGCGGTGTGGCCATGCACCACCACCGCGCCATGCCGCGCCTCGCTGGACAGGAAAGGCTGGCGGATCCGGATCAGGTCCTCGGCCGACTGCTGCTCCAGCGCCACCCCCGGCCGCACTCCGGCATGGGTGAAGAAATAGCCGCCGGCGCGGTGGGTCCGCCGCAGCCCGCGCAGGAAGGCCAGGTGGCCGGCGGGCAGCGCCCCGGCCCAGGTCGCGGGCCCGGCCCCGGGGTCCAGCGCGTAGCTCGCGAGTGTCGGCCGGCCGCCGCACCACAGCCAGTCGGCGACATCGCCGGCCCCGCCGGCCAGCGCCGCCAGCATTGCCGCCTCGTGGTTGCCGGTCAGGAACACTGCCTCCAGTCCCTCCGGCCTGCGGTGGTCGGACAGGAAGGACAGCACGCCGGCGCTGTCCTCGCCCTTGTCGATGTAGTCGCCCAGATGCAGCAGCGTGGCGCGTTCGACCGGCCGGGCGGAAAAGTCCTCGGCGATGCGGGCGTGCAGCGCGGCCAGGCGCGTGGCGCAGCCATGGATGTCGCCGATGGCATAGAGCCGCTCGCCAGGCGGCATCGTGGCCGGGGCAGGATCGAGGCGCAGCATGACGCCAGCCTAGCCCTGCCGGCGCCGTTCTGGCGATCCAGCGTTTATCGGATGTCTCATTTCGGTCCATGCGACTGAAGCATGGCGGCATGATGGCCTTCGCGTCCCCGCCGCCGCGGAACCTGTGGCAAGAGGCGCGTCCCGTCACCGGAGGCGAAACGATGCGCTGTTCCCCGATCCTGCACCGCTCGCCGCTCAGCCTGGGCCGGCGTCTGCTGCTGGCGGCGCATCAGGCGGCGGACGAGCAGGATATCCGCCTGGCCGGGCATTTCCTGGCACTGCTGGAGCTCGAGCTGGCCCACCGCCCTGGCGCCGACCGCCATGCGCTGCGGGATGCCATGATCCTGATGCATGAGGCGCTGTGGTCCCTGCGTCAGCCGGCGGGCGAGCCGCTGCCGGCCTGACGGTTCCGCGCCGCCGACGCGCGGCGCCAGGCCAGCCAGCCGCGCAGCGCCAGCCAGCAGCCCATCGCCCAGGCGGCGCCCAGGCACCAGCCGGCCAGCACATCGGTCGGCCAGTGCACGCCCAGATAGACCCGGCTGCCGCCGACCAGCAGCGTCAGCAGGATCGCCACCCCCAGCAGATAGGCCTTCAGCCGCCGCCCATGGGCGACGCCGGCCAGCAGCGTGCCCAGCGTCAGGTAGCAGGCGGCGGACAGCATGGCGTGGCCGGAGGGGAAGCTCGCCGTGTGCACCTCGGCCAGATGCGCCACCAGCTCCGGCCGGGGCCGGTCGAAGCCCTGCTTCAGCAGGCTGTTCAGCGTCATGGCGCCGACGAAGGAGACCAGCAGCAGCCCGGCCGACATCCCCTTCCGCGCCAGCAGCAGGTAGCCGAAGGACAGCACCCCGATCAGCAGCAGCACCGCATGGCTGCCGAGCGAGGTGAAGTCGCGCATCATGATCTCGAGCCAGAAGGGCCCGATCGGGTCGGAGGTGTCGGCCGGGTTGCGCAGCGCCAGCAGGATGCCCTCGTCGAAGGCATGGGTGTCGCCTTCGAAGGTCTCGTCCACCAGGGCGGCAAAGCCCAGCAGCGAGCCGGCGCAGACCAGCAGCGCCGCCAGCATGACGAATTGCGCCCAGCCGAAGCCCTGCGCCCGCCGCGTGATCCAGCCGCGCATGTCCTGCCTGCCATCGTTGTCCAGCACCGGTAAAGCCGCCGCCGCAGCATCGTTGCTTCCACCCTGCGGCAGCGGCGCATCCTTCGCAGCGCGGCCGCGTTCTGCCACGGTCACGCCCCAGCAACCCTGGTCCGGAATCCCGCCGCATGGCCGAGCATGCCCTGCTGATCGTCAACCGCCAGGCGCGCAACGGTGGCGCGGCCATCGACGCGGCGCTGGAGGTGCTGCGCCAGGCCGGCTGGCAGCTGGCCGAGCACCGCTGCCAGCCAGGCCAGACCGCCGCCGAAGTGATCCGCGCCCGCGCTGGCGAGGGGTTCACCGCCGTCATCCTGGGCGGCGGCGACGGCACGCTGAATGCGGCGGCCCCGGCGCTGATCGAGACCGGCCTGCCCTTCGGCATCCTGCCGCTCGGCACCGCCAACGACCTGGCCCGCAGCCTGGAGATCCCGCCCGACCCGGTCGAGGCCGCCCGCATCATCGCGGAAGGCCGCACCCGGCCGATCGACCTGGGCGAGGTCAACGGTCTGCCCTTCTTCAACGTCGCCAGCATCGGCTTCAGCGCGCAGCTGGCCGCAGGCCTCGGGCGGGAGGAGAAGAAGCGCTGGGGCAAGCTGGGCTACGCCCTGGCCGCCTTCCGCCTGCTGCGCCGCGTTCGCCCCTTCACCGCCTGGCTGGCGCATGACGGTCAGGTCGAGCGGATCCGCACGATTCAGGTTTCAGTCGGCAATGGCCGGCATTATGGCGGCGGCATGACGGTGGCCAGCACGGCGCGTCCCGACGACGGCAAGCTCGACCTCTACAGCCTGGAGCTCGACCACTGGTGGCGGCTGCTGGCGCTGCTGCCGGCGCTGCGCCGCGGCACGCATGGCCAGTGGAAGGATGTCCGCGCCTTCCCGACCACCGCCTGCGAGGTGCGCACCCGCCGCAAGATGCCGGTCAACACCGATGGCGAGATCAACACCCACACCCCGGCGCGCTTCCGCCTGCTGCCGAAGGTGGTGAAGGTCTTCGTCCCCGCCCCCCGCCCCGAAGGGAGCTTCTTCTGATGGACGCCTTGATGACGCTGGCCGCCGATCCGGCGGTCTGGATCGCGCTGGTCTCGCTGGTGGCGATGGAGGTCGTGCTCGGCATCGACAACCTGATCTTCATCTCGATCATCACCAACAAGCTGCCGGCGCATCAGCAGGAGAAGGCCCGGCGCATCGGCATCGGCCTGGCGCTGGTGATGCGCCTGGCGCTGCTGGGCACGGTCGCGCTGATCGTCCGCGCCACCGCGCCCGTTTTGGAGGTCTTCGGCCACGCCTTCTCCTGGCGCGACCTGATCCTGATCGCCGGCGGGCTGTTCCTGGTCTGGAAGGCGACCAAGGAGATCCACCACAATGTCGACCCGCCGGCCGAGGGCGACATGTTCGACGGCAAGGGCGCGACCCTGGGCTATGGCGCCGCCATCGTGCAGATCCTGCTGCTGGACCTGGTCTTCTCGGTCGACAGCATCATCACCGCGGTCGGCATGACGCCGCATGTGCCGATCATGGTCATCGCCGTGCTGGTGGCGGTCACGGTCATGCTGCTGGCCGCCAATCCGCTGGCCGAGTTCATCAAGCGCAACCCGACCGTGGTGATGCTGGCCCTGGCCTTCCTGATGATGATCGGCATGACCCTGATCGCCGAGGGCATGGGGGCGCATGTGCCCAAGGGCTACATCTACGCGGCCATGGCCTTCTCGGTGATCGTCGAGGGGCTGAACATGCTGACGCGCCGGGCGGCCCGGCGGGGAGGCAACCCCGTCAAAGATTAACGCGTTGTCATCTTTGCCGATCACGCAAAGAGGAGAGACGCATGAGCCTGCCCATCGCCATCGAGCGCCGCCTGCTGACCGGTCAGGAATTCGAGCTGGTGGCGCGCAGCCACTACCCGGCCCTGTGCAGCCTGGAGCGACCCGCGCTGGTCGAGCTGGCGCGGCGGCTGCGCGACTACCGCGGCAAGGCGCGGGACGTGGCGCGGGAACGCCGCCGCGCCCAGCGCGGCAAGGCCGAGCCGCGCGGCACCAACCCCGAGGTCGCGCCCGAGGGGCTGACCCGCAAGAAGCAGGTCTTCGCCTCGGCGCTGAAGCGGGTGAACAAAGAGCTGTCGCGCCAGGAGGCGACGCCGGAGACCCAGGGCGAGAACGCCCGGCGCGCCCTGGCGATGAAGCGCGCCGCCCGGCTGCACCGCCACCCGGCCAGCCGGCGCACCGCGCGGCACGGGATGAACCCAGTGGAAAGCCAGGCGGTGGCAGGGACCATCGATCCGCGACAGGTGGGGAGCGTGTCGCAGCAGGGCAGGGATTTTCAGGGGAAGAAGGATAGTTAAAGGGGTTCTTTTTTAGGAAAAAAGAACCAAAAAACTTTTGTCAGTTGGCGTCCCGCCTATGGCCTGAGGTGGGACGCCAGATTGAAGGAAGTCTTTTTGCTTCTTTTTCTTCAGAAAAAAGAAGATCTTAAACAGCTGTCCCACCAATGGTCAGCCCCGTCATCTTCAGCGTCGGCTGCCCGACACCGACGGGCACGCCCTGCCCCTGCTTGCCGCAGGTGCCGATCCCCGGATCCAGCGCCATGTCGTTGCCGATCATGCTGACCTTGGTCAGCGCCTCCGGCCCGTTGCCGATCAGCATGGCGCCCTTCACCGGGGCGACGACCTTGCCGTCCTCGACCAGATAGGCCTCGGACATGCTGAAGACGAACTTGCCGCTGGTGATGTCCACCTGGCCGCCGGCGAAGTTCACCCCCCAGATGCCGCGCTTCACGCTGGCCAGGATCTCGCCCGGGTCACGGTCGCCGCCCAGCATCACCGTGTTGGTCATGCGCGGCATCGGCGTATGCGCATGGCTCTGGCGGCGGCCGTTGCCGGTGGGGGCGACGTTCATCAGCCGGGCGTTCTGCCGGTCCTGCAGGAAGCCGACCAGGATGCCGTCCTCGATCAGCACGGTGCGGCCGGAGGGCGTGCCCTCGTCGTCCACCGTGATCGAGCCGCGGCGGTCGGGGATGGTGCCGTCATCGACCACCGTCACGCCCGGGGCGGCGATCCGGCTGCCCAGCAGCCCGGCGAAGGCGGAAGTCTGCTTGCGGTTGAAGTCGCCCTCCAGCCCATGGCCGATCGCCTCATGGAGAAGGATGCCGGGCCAGCCCGGGCCCAGCACCACCTCCATCTCGCCGGCGGGGGCCGGGATGGCGTCGAGGTTCAGCACCGCCTGGCGCAGCGCCTCGTCGACGGCGGCCTTCCACTGGTCGGGCGCCACGATCCGGTCATAGCCGAAGCGGCCGCCCATGCCGTGGCTGCCGCTCTCGCGCCTTCCATTCGCCTCGACCACCACGCTGACATTCAGGCGCACCAGCGGGCGCAGGTCGGCGGTGCCGCTGCCGTCGCCGCGCAGGATGCGCACCGCCTGCCAGTTGCCGGTCAGGCTGGCCATCACCTGGGTGACGCGCGGGTCGCGGGCGCGGGCATAGGCGTCGATCTCGGCCAGCAGCGCGGTCTTGGCCGGGAATTCCATCGCCCCCAGCGGATTGGCGTCGTCATAGAGCCGGACATTGGTCGCCCGCGGCGCCGCGGCGAGCGCGCCCGAATGGCCGTTGGCGACGGCGCGCACGGTGGCGGCGGCGCGGGCCAGCGCGGCCTCGGAGATCTCGCCGCCATGCGCATAGCCCGAGGCCTCGCCGGCCACCGCCCGCAGCCCGAAGCCGCGGGTGGCATCGAAGCTGGCGCTGCGGATGCGGCCGTCGTCCAGGCTGACGGCTTCGGATTCGACGTATTCGAGGAACAGCTCGCCATCCTCGGCGCCGGACAGGGCGGTCTTCAGCTGCCGCTCGGCGGCGGCGCGGTCCAGCTCCTGGAAGAACAGCCGGTCCGTGGTCTCGATCGCGCTCATGCCGTCTGCTCCTGTCTGCGCGCGGGGGACAGCCGCAGCCGCGCCACCGTGCCTTCGCCGCGGATGCTGTCCAGCACCAGCGTCGCGTCCATCGATTGCGCCAGGGCGCGTGCCAGGTAAAGCCCCAGGCCGGAGCCGCCATAGCGCCGCGTGTGGCTGGCCTCCAGCTGGACGAAGGGCTCGAAGGCGCGTTCCACCTGGCCGGCATCGATGCCGATGCCGGTATCCCTCACCTGGATCTCCACCCCCCCTTCCGGCAAGGGCTGCGCCTCCACCGTGACGCTGCCGCCGGCGGGGGTGAACTTCACCGCGTTGGAGACCAGGTTGATCAGCACCTGGCGCAGCCGCCGCTCCTCGGCCTGGGCGCGCGGCAGCTCGGGCGGGATCGGGGCGAGCGTCAGGGTGACCTCGCCGGCCTCGGCCTGCTGCCGCATCAGGCGGACGGCGCCTTCCAGCACGCTGGGCAGGAACAGCGGCCGCGTCTCCACCGGCACCGCGCCGGTGCCGGTCTGCGCCACCGTCAGCAGCTCGTCGATCAGCGAGAGCAGGTGGCGGCCGGCCTCCAGGATGGCGGTGGCGAATTCGACGACATGCGGCGGCCCGGCCTCGCCGGCCAGCGCCTCGGAAAAGCCGATCACGGCGTTCAGCGGCGTCCGCAGCTCGTGGCTCATGGTCGCCAGGAAGCGGCCCTTGGCCATGTCCGCCTCCTCGGCGGCGGCGCGGGCGCGCTCCAGCTCGATGCGGCCGCGCTTCTCCTCGGTGACATCGGCATAGATGCGCACATAGCCGCCATCCGGCGTCGGGTCGGTGCTGACCTCGATCACCGTGCCGTCGAAGCGGGTGCGGGTGAAGCGGTCCAGCCGCGGCACGGCACCGACCGCGCGGGTGCGGTAGATCCGGTCGGCCTCCGGCCCGCGGCCGAACTCGCCGCGCTCGTATTGCAGGTCGCGCAGCCGGTCGAGATGGGTGCCCGGTGCCAGCTCGTCCCGCGTCAGCCCGGTCATCCGCTCGGCCAGAGCATTGGAGGCGACGACGCGGTGCCGCCGGTCGAACAGGATGACGCCGAGCCGCAGCGAATCCAGCATCGCCTGCAGCAGGTCGGCCCGCTGCTGCGCCGCCTGCTCGGCCTGCTGCAGGGCGGTGACGTCGCTCATCACCGAGATATGCCCGCCATCCGGCAGCGCCGCCGTCCGCCCGGTCAGCACCGTCCCGTCGCGCCGCACCCGCTGGTGTGGGCCCGAGCCGAAGTCGAACTGCCGGCGGTGGACGCTGTCCTCGGTATCCGCGGCATTCGGCACGAAGGCGCGCTCCAGCCCGCGGCGGATGATGTCGCGCAGATGCTCGCCGGGCTGGGCGTCGGATTCCGGCATCAGCTGGCGATAGGCGGCGTTCACCAGCGCCAGCCGCTGGTCGGCGCCATAGACGCAGACGCCGTGCGGCAGCGCGGCCAGCACCCCGTCCAGCAGCGCGGCGCGGCGGGTCGCCTCGTTCTCCGCCTGGCGCAGGGTGGTCACGTCCTCCAGCGCGACCAGGAAGCCGCCGCCGGCGACCGGCAGGCTGATCGAGCGGATCGAGCGGCCGTCGGCCCGCTGCCGCAGCGATTCCTGCCGCACCGACCGGTCGAGGTTGATGCGCGCCTCGAACAGCTCCTGCCCGGCCTCGTCCACCTTCTGGTGGTGCAGGATGGCGGCGACCACGGCGCGGAAGGCCAGCCCCGGCCGCAGCGTGCCCGGCGGCAGCGCCAGGATCTGCTCATAGGCCTCGTTGAACAGCAGCAGCTGGTGCTGCGCGTCGTAGAGCCCGACGCCGACCGGCAGCAGCCGCAGCGCCTCCCGCGCCTGGCGCAGGCGCTCCTCCGCCTCGGCCGCCTCGGCATGCTGCGCCGTCGTCTCCACCGCATGGCTGACCCAGCCGCCATCGGGCAGCGGGGTCGAGGTGATGTCGAGCCAGCGCCCCTCGGTGGTTCGCACGCTGCGCCGGGTCAGCCGGCTGCGGTCCATCGCCAGCACCAGCTGGGTCAGCGCCTCCGGGTCGCCCGGGCCGTAGAAGCCGCGGAAGGCCAGCAGCCGGATCACCTCCTCGAAGCGGCGGCCCTGCATCGGCAGCGTCTCCGGCAGGCCCAGCACCGCCAGCATCGCCGGGTTGATCAGCTGCAGCTGGCCGCCGCCGTCGATCACCAGCACCGGGCTTGGCAGCGCCTGCAGCGCCGCCAGCCAGAGCGCGCCCTGCGCCCCGCTGTCCGGGTCCGGCGCCGAGGGCGGCGGAGGCGAGGGGGCGTTCACGGCCGCGGCGGCCGCAGCGCATGCAGCGCGGCGAGGACGGCGCTGAGCACGCCGACCGCCACCGCCTGGTGCAGCGTGCCCAGCCAGACCGGCACCACCATCAGCAGCGTGGCGACGCCGAGGACATATTGCAGCGCCACCGTCCCGCCCAGTGCCAGCAGCGTGCCGCGGGCGAAGCCGGGCGCCAGCGCGCGCCAGCCCCACACGGCGGCGGCCAGGGCGGCGATCCCGGTCAGCGTCGCCAGCAGCCGGTGGTTGAACTGCACCGCGGCGATATTGGCGGTGAAGTTGTGCAGGAAGGGCGACAGCTGGGCATAGCCCGGCGGGATCCATTCGCCGTCCATCAGCGGGAAGGTGTTGTAGGTCAGCCCCGCCTTCAGCCCGGCGACGAAGCCGCCGGCCAGCATGGTCAGCACCACCATCAGCGCCGTCGCATGCGCCAGCCGCCTGAGCCCGGCCGGCTGCCGCGGGCCGGAGCGCTCCGGCCGCAGCAGCGACAGCGCCGTCCACAGCACGACGCCATAGAGCAGCAGCGCCAGCCCCAGATGCGCCACCAGCCGGTAGGGCGAGACCGCCGTGCGGTCGGCGTCGAAGCCGGAGGCCACCATGAACCAGCCCACCCCGCCCTGCGCGCCGCCCAGCAGCAGCAGCACGACAAGCCGCGGCCCCAACCCCTTCGGGATGCGGCCGCGCAGCCAGAACCAGGCCAGCGGCAGGGCGAAGGCCAGGCCCAGCATCCGCCCCCACAGCCGGTGCGTCCATTCCAGCCAGAAGATCTGCTTGAAGCCCTCGATGCCGAAGCCGGCATTGACCAGCTCATACTGCGGGATGGTGCGGTACAGGTCGTAGAGCCGCTGCCACTCCGCCTGCGACAGCGGCGGCAGGGCGCCCGACAGCGGCGCCCATTCCATGATCGACAGGCCCGAGCCGGTCAGCCGCGTCGCGCCCCCCAGCGCCACCATCACCCAGATCAGCCCGGCCATCACCAGCAGCCAGGTGCCGACGGCGCGGCGGTTGGCCAGGTCGCGGCCGGAAGCGGAGGAGGGCGTGGAATCGAAGGGCATGTCGGGGGCCATTGTAGCACGTCTGGATTGTGACAGGTGGCATGCCGAGCCCCGCCGGCAAAGGGGGCGCTTTGCCCCACCGCCGCTTGCAACCCTGACCCGCCCGCTCTTGTCGCCTGCGGCCCTGCCTGCTACCCCGGCGCGCCTTCACCCCGACCATGCCGGACCATCCGCGTCCCGCCGCAGCCGAGAACCACGGCATGTCCGCAGCCAGTCCGAGCCTTTCCGTCGTCATCCCCGTGCGCAACGAGGCGCCCAACATCGCCCCCCTGGTCGCCGAGATCAGCGCGGCGCTGGCCGCCATCCCGCACGAGATCATCTATGTCGACGACGGCTCGACCGACGCGACGGCGGCGACGCTGGCCGGGCTGATGGCCACCACGCCGACGCTCAGGACCCTGCGCCACCCGCGCTCCTGCGGCCAGTCGGCAGCCATCGTCAGCGGCGTCCGCGCCGCCCGCGGCGAATGGATCGCGACGCTGGATGGCGACGGCCAGAACGACCCGGCCGATATTCCCGCCCTCTGGACCTTCGCCCAGGCCGAGGCGGCCCCCCTGGGAACTCCGGGCGCCGTGCCGCTGCTGGTCGCCGGCTGGCGGACGCGGCGCAAGGACACCCAGGTCAAGCGGCTGTCCTCCCGCTGGGCCAACCGCATCCGGGCCAAGCTGCTGGGGGACGCCACGCCGGACACCGGCTGCGGGCTGAAGCTCTTCCCGCGCGAGCTCTTCCTCCGCCTGCCCGCCTTCGACCACATGCACCGCTTCCTGCCGGCCCTCGTCATCCGCCAGGGGGGGCGCGTCGTCTCCCAGCCGGTGAACCACCGGCCGCGGCTGCAGGGCACCTCCAACTACGGGACGCTCGACCGGCTGGCGGTGGGGATCACCGATATCCTGGGCGTCATGTGGCTGCAGAAGCGCTGGAAGCGGCCGGAAGCCACGGAAATCGCGCCTTGAGAGGGGCGCCGCCCCTCTCGAACTCTCCCCGCCAGGACCCTGAGGTTCCTGGACCTCCCGCCAGGAATCCCCTCAACGCCCTGGGCAAGGTCCTGGCATTGGCGGTCGGGTTGGGACTCGCGGGCTGGCTGCTGCGCACCCTGGGCGCCGCCCCGGGGGGTGAAGCCGCGGAAGCCTGGGTGCAGCGCTTCGGGCTGGAGCAAAGCCTCAAGGGCGAAGCCATCTTCATCCTGGTCGGCAGCCTCGCCGCCGCCGTCGGCGTGCCGCGCCAGGCCGTCGCCTTCCTCGGCGGCTATGTCTTCGGCCCCGTCATCGGCGGCGCCCTGTCGCTGCTCGCGCAAATCCTTTCCTGCGCCGCCGCCTATGGCTGGGCCCGCCTGGTCGGCCGCGCCTGGGCCGAGCGCCGCCTGGCCGGCCGCTTCGGCCGCCGCCTGCGCCCGCTGCGCGACAGCCTGGCCGCCAGCCCCTTCGGCGCGACGCTCGCGCTGCGCCTGCTGCCGATCGGCAACAACCTGGCGCTCAACCTGCTGGCCGGCCTCTCCGGCATCCCGGCCCTGGCCTTCTTCGCCGGCTCCCTGGTCGGCTACCTGCCGCAGACCGCGATCTTCGCCCTCGCCGGCGCCGGCGTCGCCGTCGACCGCTCCTCCCAGCTGGCGCTGGCGGCGGTGCTGTTCCTCGGCTCCGCTGGCATCGGCTTCTGGCTGCTGCGCCGCCACCGCGCCGGCCGCGCCATGGACGACGACCAGGGTTGACTCTCGCCGACCTGTGATCGACCGCTCCGGGCTGCCGAGGCTGGCGCCCGGCACCGCCCCCTGCTCTATGCCGCTCCGGGGCGTCGCCTTATAATTTCGTAAGCTGTCTTGCCCGCCACCCCTCGACCGGGAGCTTCCATGTCCGCCATCAAGGTCACCTACCTGACGCTGCCGGACAAGGCGGGCGGCGAGCTGATGAATGTCGGCGACCGGGTGATCTATCGCGGCGTGCGCAACATCATGCGCGCTGCCATCGGCCCGCATGTCGAGGAGACCCGCTACCTCACCGACAACGCGCCGTTGCCGGCCGACACCGACATCGCCGTGGTCTGCGGCACGCCGCAGATCGCCCAGAACCGCGAGGTCAGCCAGAACATCCGCCGCATCGCCGAGCTGGCGGACAGCGACGTGCCGGTGAAGCTGAACCTCGGCGCCGGGGCCTTCTATTTCGACGCCTTCGAGGCCGACCGCGCCGCCTGCGACGCCGCCTTCGCCGGCCGCGTCATGAAGGCGGGCTCGGCCGCCTGGTACCGCCGCTATGCCGGCTTCGACCTGCTGACCTGCCGCGACATGGGCGGCTCGGCGGTGATGACCGAGCTCGGCGTGGCGCATCGGCCGCTGCCCTGCCCGGGCTTCTTCTCGGCCCTGTTCGAGACCCGGCCGCTGTTCCGCCGGCCGCAGCAGATGGTCTCGGTGCTGAACGGCACCGCCAGCTTCTGGAACCGGGTGGATGCCGATGTGCACGCCTTCTACCGCCGCCTCTGGCAGGCCGATCCCAGCCGCATCTTCATCGCGCATGACGAGCAGGACGTGCAGATGCTCGACGAGCTCGGCATCCCGCATGTCGTCTTCGACGATGCCGAGCCCTTCATCCGCTATCTCGCCTCGGCCGACAGCCTGATCTCGCTGCGCGTCCACGGCGCGCTGCCGGCCTGGACGCTGGGCCTCGACGTGACGCTGCTCGGCCTCGACCGCCGCGCCCTGCTGGGCGAGGATTTCGGCGCCCATTTCAACGTCGTGCCGCTGCGCACCGAGGCCGATTTCCAGACCGTGCTGGACGCCACGCCGCGGCCGCCGCTGCAGGACGAGGCCGCCCGGCGCGGCTTCTTCCAGAAATACCTGCCGCAATACACCGACGCCATCCGCGCCATCGTCGAGCGCAAGCTGGGCCGGCTGCCGCCGCTCGGCGTGCCGCTGCATGGCCGCGGCGAGGTCGAGCCGACCGAGCCGAAGCTGGGCCAGCCGAGCGGGCGCTATTTCCACAGCCTGTTCTTCAGCCAGGAGGACAGCTTCGCCGTCGGCGTCGAGAAGCTGCGCAGCAACCAGGAGCACCGGGTGGCCGGGGACGCGCTGGAGGTGCGGGTCAGCGACAAGAACACCCTGTCCTTCGGCCCCTATGTCCGGCTGCCGCGCGGCGACTGGACGCTGCAGGCCGAGCTGACCCTGCTCGAAGTGCCCGCCGCCCCGGCGCCCGACCCGAATTCCCTGGCCCCCGCCGCGCAGCGTGCCAAGCGCATCGACCTGCGGGTGCAGAAGGGCATCCCGGCGCGCGAGCTGGGCAAGCAGATGATGCCGCTGGGCGAGGCGCAGGCCGGCCAGGTGCTGCGCTTCGAGCAGGGCTTCGTCAATCCGAGCGACACCGGCGAGATCGAGGCGGTCTTCACCCTGATCGGCGGCCCGCTGCCCGGCGCGCTGATCCGCATCTCCGCCCTGCGCTTCACCCGCCGCGCCACGGCGGACAGCCCCGCCGCGTTCAGCCTGACGTGAGGGCCACCGTCGCGGCCGCCTATTTGCGGCGACCGCGGCCCTTCTTCTTCTCCGGATCATAGCCGCCGCCGCCGGGACCGAGCGGCTTCGGCTTCCAGTCGCGCTTCGGCGTCGCCGGCTGCATCGAGCGGCCGGCCTCGTTGGGCTGAAGCCCGAGCTCCAGGTTCTCCAGCCGCTTGATCTCGTCGCGCAGCCGGGCGGCGGTCTCGAATTCCAGGTCGGCCGCGGCGGCGCGCATCTTGCGCTCCAGCTCGGCGATGCTGGCGCGCAGGTCCTTGCCGACGAAATGGCTCGGCCCTTCCTCCTCGGCGCCGGTCGGGGCGACGGTGACATAGTCCTGCTCATAAACGGACTGCAGCACGTCGCTGATGTCGCGCACGATGCTCTGCGGCGTGATGCCGTGCAGGGTGTTGTACTCGACCTGCTTGGCGCGGCGGCGGTCGGTCTCCTCCAGCGCCTGGCGCATGCTGTTGGTCATGCGGTCGGCATAGAGGATGACCCGGCCCTCGGCATTGCGCGCGGCGCGGCCGATGGTCTGGATCAGCGAGGTCGTCGAGCGCAGGAAGCCTTCCTTGTCGGCGTCCAGGATGGCGACCAGCCGGCATTCGGGGATGTCGAGCCCCTCGCGCAGCAGGTTGATGCCGATCAGCACGTCGAAAACGCCCTTGCGCAGGTCGCGGATGATCTCGATCCGCTCCAGCGTGTCGACGTCGGAATGCAGGTAGCGGACCTTGATGCCCGCTTCCGTCATGTATTCGGTCAGGTCCTCGGCCATGCGCTTGGTCAGCGTCGTGACCAGCACGCGGCCGCCCTGGTCCATGACGCTGCGGCATTCGGCCAGTAGGTCGTCGACCTGCCGCTCGACGGGGCGGATCTCCACCGGCGGGTCGATCAGCCCGGTCGGGCGGATGACCTGCTCGGCGAAGGTGCCCCCCGTCCGCTCCATCTCCCAGCCGCCGGGCGTGGCGCTGACAAAGATGCTGTCGGGGCGGAAGGCCTCCCACTCCTCGAATTTCAGCGGCCGGTTGTCCATGCAGGAGGGCAGCCGGAAGCCGAACTCGGCCAGGATCGACTTGCGGGCGAAGTCGCCCCGGTACATGCCGCCGATCTGCGGCACGGTGACATGGCTTTCGTCGACGATCAGCAGCGCGTTCTCAGGCAGGTATTCGAACAGCGTCGGCGGCGGATTCCCCGGCCCGCGCCCTGACAGATACCGGGAATAATTCTCGATGCCTTTGCAGGAGCCGGTGGTCTCCATCATCTCCAGGTCGAAGGTGGTGCGCTGCTCCAGCCGCTGCGCCTCCAGCAGCTTGCCCTCGGCATTGAGCTTCTCCAGCGTCTGCTTCAGCTCGACGCGGATGTCGCGGATCGCCTGCAGCAGGGTCGGGCGCGGCGTGACGTAGTGGCTGTTGGCGTAGATGGCGACATTCTCCATCTCGCCGGCGATCTCGCCAGTCAGCGGGTCGAACTCCCGCAGGCCGTCGATCTCGTCGCCAAAGAGGGAGATGCGCCAGGCACGGTCTTCCAGGTGGCTCGGCCAGATGTCGACCGTCTCGCCACGGACCCGGAAGGTGCCGCGCTGGAAGGCCGCGTCATTGCGGCGATACTGCTGCTCGACCAGCGCCTTCAGCAGCAGGTCGCGGCTCATGCGGCCGCCGACCTGCAGCTTGACCACCATGTTGGAATAGAGCTCGACCGAGCCGATGCCGTAGATGCAGGAGACCGAGGCGACGATGACCACGTCGTTGCGCTCCAGCAGCGCTTGCGTCGCGCTGTGCCGCATGCGGTCGATCTGCTCGTTGATCTGCGCGTCTTTCTCGATATAGGTGTCCGAGCGCGGGACATAGGCTTCCGGCTGGTAGTAGTCGTAGTAGCTGACGAAATACTCGACCGCGTTCTCGGGGAAGAACTGCTTCATCTCGCCATAGAGCTGCGCCGCCAGCGTCTTGTTCGGCGCCAGGATCAGGGTCGGGCGCTGCTGCGCCTCGATCACCTTGGCCATGGTGAAGGTCTTGCCCGAGCCGGTCACGCCCAGCAGCACCTGGTCGCGCTCCCCCTGGCTCAGCCCATCGACCAGCTGCCCGATGGCGGTCGGCTGGTCGCCGGCGGGCTGGTAGGGAGAGACCACCTGCAGCCGCCGGTTGCCCGAGGGG
>NZ_MLCO01000144.1 GCF_001982615.1 Teichococcus deserti
GGCTGGGCGGGCTGATCTGCGCCCCGGCCTGGGCGGCGGCGTCGCCCGGCGCCAGGGCCAGCAAGCCGGCGATGGGCAGGAAGGCGGCAGGCGTCAGGCGCGATCGGGCGGGGCGGGGCATCGGAACTCCTTCTCGGCGTGGCGGCGCGACATGTCGTCGGAAGCCATGCTGCAGGGGAGACGCGCCGGGAAGATGGCAGGCCGGTTCAAAACCGCGCGGGCAACGATCCCGTGTTGAGGCGGCTCAGAGCCCCAGCACCCGCAGCCCCAGCAGCCCGCCGGTCAGCAGCAGCGCCAGCAGCCCGGCCAGGATGCTGTCCCGCTTGCGATGCGCGGCCGGCGGCAGGCGGCTGGCCAGGAACAGCCCGGCCAGCCAGCACAGCGAGACCACCGCCGCCAGCACCACCAGCGCCCGCTCCAGCGCGCGCTGCAGCCCGCCAGCCCGGTTCACCCAGTCCAGGTTGCCGGCCAGCAGATGGGTCAGCACCAGGCCGAGGATGGTGGCGCAGAGCATCACCAGGCAGCGCAGCGCGAAGGACCCCATGGCGGTCAGTCCGCCGGCTTCAGGCCGAGCAGGCGGCGCGCCTCGGCCGCGTCGGCGCCGATCTGGGCGACCAGGGCGGGAAGGCCCGCGAATTTCTGCTCCGGCCGCAGGAAATGGCGCAGGCCGACCGCGACCTCCTGGCCATAGAGGTCCTCGGCAAAATCGAAGAGATGCGCCTCGACCCGGCTCTCGCTGCCGCCGACGGTGGGGCGCAGGCCGATATTGGCGACGCCGGGGACGACCCGGCCGTCGGCCAGGGTGACGTCCACGGCGTAGACGCCGCGGGCCGGCTCCAGGTGGCGGCCGAGGGGGACGTTGGCGGTGGGGAAGCCGATGGTGCGGCCGCGCTTGTCGCCATGGCTGACCGGGCCGTGGATCGCCCAGGGCCGGCCCAGCGCCGTCGTGGCGCGCTCCGGATAGCCGTCCTGCAGCGCCCGGCGGATGCCGGAGGAGGAGATCGGCCCGGTCTCGTCGGCGACGGGGGGGACGATGGTCAGGCCCATGCCCAGGCGCTCGGCATGCTCGGCCAGGAAGGCGACGTCGCCGCCGCGGCGATGGCCGAAGGCGAAATCGGCGCCGCAGGCCAGATGCTTCGCGCCCAGGCCGCGATGCAGGACCTCGGACACGAAATCCTCGGCCGACATGGCGGCGAAGCTGGCGTCGAAGGGCAGCGCCACCACCAGGTCGGCACCGGCCGAGCGCAGGGCCGCGGCCTTGCCGGCGGCGAGCGTCAGGCGGAAGGGCGGGTCGTCGGGGCGGAAATGCTCTCTAGGATGCGGCTCGAAGGTCAGGGCGGCCAGCTTCAGTTCCGGCCGCGCGGCATGGGCGGCGCGCAGCACGGCGCGGTGGCCGCGATGCACCCCGTCGAAATTGCCCAGCGCCAGGGTGGCGCCGCGCGCCGCTTCCGGCACGGACCGCCAGTCGGTGAACAGGGTGCCGGCGTCGCTCATCGGGCGGAGGGGGCCGCCCATTTGTCGGCCGCGACCGGGCGGAAGCTGGCCAGGGCGTCGAGCGCCGCCTCCGGCGTCTGCTCGAAGCGGACCATGGCGCGGTGCGCGGCGCTCAGGAAACCTTCCTCGACCATGTGGTCGAAGACGGCGCCCATGCGCTGCCAATAGCCCTCGGTGTCGAGGAAGGTCAGCCCCTTGTCGTGGATGCCCAGCTGGGTCCAGGTGAAGGCCTCGACCGCCTCCTCCAGCGTGCCGATGCCGCCGGGCAGCACGACGAAGCCGTCCGACAGGTCGGCCATCATCGCCTTGCGCTCATGCATGGTGCCGACGACGCGGAGATCCGTGATGGCGCCGTGGCCGACCTCGCGCCGCATCAGCGTCTCGGGGATGATGCCGATCACCTCGGCGCCCTGGCGCATGGCGGCATCCGCCACGATGCCCATCAGCCCGACATGGCCGCCGCCATAGACCAGGCCCAGGCCGCGGTCGGCGATGGCGCGGCCCAGCGCGCGGGCGGCCTCGGCATAGGCCGGGTTGCCGCCGGGGTTGGAGCCGCAGAACACACAGACACGCTTCATCGTGGCGATATCCCGTCAAGTCAGGGCGGTCGCCCGCCCTGTCCTCCGGCTTAGCCGGCCGGGATGGGGGCGACAAGCGTGGCCAGGGCCATGGCATGGACAGGCGCGGGAAGCCGCCCCACAACCGCGGACCCTATCGTCCGAGACCTGCCCAAGGAGAGCCCACCATGCCCGAAACCAAGATCGGCACCAGCGAGACGCTGCTGGAAGAGCTGCGCGGCTGGGTGGAGCTGGAGACGCCGACCACCGACCCGGCTGCCATCAACCGGCTGATCGACAAGGCCGAGGCCGAGCTGCGCGCCGTCGGCGCCGTGGTCGAGCGCATTCCCGGCCGCGACGGCTTCGGCGACCAGCTGATGGCCAAGACCCCCGAGGGCTTCGCCAAGGGCAACGGCAAGCCTGTCCTGGTTTCCGGCCACCTGGACACGGTCTGGGACCACGGGACCCTCGAGAAGACGATCCCCTTCCGCGTCGAGGGCGAAAAGGCCTTCGGCCCCGGCATCTATGACATGAAGGCCGGCAGCTTCTTCGCCTTCCATGCGCTGCGCGAGATGCTGCGCCAGAAGGTCCGGCCGATGAGCCCGATCACCCTGCTGCTGACCTCGGACGAGGAGGTCGGCAGCCCGACCAGCCGCGCCCTGATCGAGCGCGAGGCCCTGGCCTCCTGCGCCGTGCTGATCCCCGAGCCCGCCGGCGGCCCGGACAAATGCGCCGTCACCGCGCGCAAGGGCGTCGGCCGCTTCGTGGTCACGGCGCGCGGCGTCAGCGCCCATGCCGGCGGCAACTGGCCTGACGGCGCCAGCGCGGTCGTGACGCTCGCCCGGCTGATCACCCAGATCCATGCCCTGGTCGACCTGCCCGGCGGCACCACCACCAACTGCGCCCCTGTCTGGGGCGGCACGCGGCCCAATGTCATCGCCGCCGAGGCCGGCTGCGAGGTCGATTTCCGGGTGGCGACGGCGGCCGACGGCGCCCGCATCGAGGCGGCGATCAAGGCCATGGCCGGCCCGCAGCCCGAGGGCACCACGGTCGAGATCACCGGCGGGATGAACCGCCCGCCGCTGGAGGAAGGCCCGGGCAACCTGGCGCTCTACGCCAAGGCCCGCGCCATCGCGGCCGGGATCGGCTACGACCTGCCGAAGCAGCATCGCGGCGGCGGCTCGGACGGCAACTTCACCGCCGCGCTGGGCATCCCGACGCTGGACGGGCTCGGCTGCTCCGGCGCCGGGGCGCATGCCATCTTCGAGCATGTGCTGTGGCGCGAGCTGGCGCCGCGCTGCGAGACGCTCTGCGGGTTGATGGAAACCCTGTCCGAAGTTTAATCCGCAACCCCCGGCGGCCACCTGCTGCCGGGGTCCTTTTCGCCGGCCCGCCCGCCTATCCTGCCTGTCCAACCTTTCACGGACAGAACAATGGCCGAGGCGAGCCACCTGGCGCCGATCCTGACGCCCATGGTCTTCCTGGCGGCCGCCGTCGTCGCCGTGCCGCTGGCCAAGCGCGTGGGCCTCGGCTCGGTGCTGGGCTATATCGCCGCCGGCATCGTCATCGGCCCCTTCGGGCTGAAGCTGATCGACACGCCCGAGCGCATCGCCGGCATCGCCGAGCTCGGCATCGTGCTGCTGCTGTTCATCATCGGGCTGGAGCTGAATCTCGGCCGGCTCTGGGCCTTGCGGAAGGACATCCTCGGACTTGGCACGGCGCAGGTGCTGGTCTGCGGCGCGCTGCTGGCGCCCTGCGTCTGGATGGCCGGCGCCGGCTGGGGCGCGGCGAGCGTCGCGGGCCTCGGTCTCGCGCTGTCCTCCACCGCGCTGGTGATGCAGCTGCTGGCCGAGCGCGGCGAGCTCGAGGCGCCCTATGGCCGCACCGCCTTTGCCGTGCTGCTGCTGCAGGACCTGGCCATCGTGCCGCTGCTGGCCCTCGTCGCCTTCCTCTCGCCGCGGATGATGGTGGCCGAGCATCCGATGTGGATGTCGGTGGCCACCGGCCTGGGCGCGGTGGCCGCCGTCGTGCTGACCGGCCGCTTCCTGCTGAACCCCTTCTTCGGCCTGCTGGCCCGGGCCGGCGCGCGGGAGATCATGACGGCCGCCGCCCTGCTGGTGGTGCTGGGTGCCGCCGGGCTGATGGCGGTGGCCGGGCTGTCGATGGCGATGGGCGCCTTCCTGGCCGGCGTGCTGCTGGCCGAATCGAATTACCGGCACGAGCTGGAAGCCGATATCGAGCCCTTCCGCGGGCTGCTGCTCGGGCTGTTCTTCCTGTCGGTCGGCATGAGCGTCGACCTGGCCGTGGTCTGGGCCCAGGCCCCCCTGCTGCTCGCCGGCGTCTTTCTGCTGGTCGCGCTGAAGTCGGTGGCCACCTACGGTTTGGCAAGAGTCTTCGGCCATCCGCCGGCGACCGCGCTGCGCGCCGCGCTGATCCTGGCCCAGGGCGGCGAGTTCGGCTTTGTCCTCTATTCCGCCGCCGCGGCGGCCGGCGTCATGGGGGGCGATCTGGCCAGCCTGCTGGTCGCGCTGGTGACCTTGTCGATGGCCGTCACCCCGCCTTTGCTGCGGCTCGCCCCAAGAATTCTCAGCCGCTGCGGCCGGCCGATGCCGGAGGAGGATTTCTCCGACGCCAAAGGCAGCGTCATGGTCGTGGGCTTCGGCCGCATGGGCCAGCTGGTCACCCAGGTGCTGCAGCGCCACGGGGTGCAGCCGGTGCTGATCGACACCGACGTCCAGCGCATCCAGGAAGCCGCCCGCTTCGGCAGCCGCGTCCATTACGGCGACGGCACCCGGCTCGACGTGCTGCGCGCCGCCGGCGGCGGCCGCGTCCGGCTGATCGCCGTCTGCACCGACCGCCCCGAGATTACCAACCGCGTCGTCACCCTGGTGCAGGAAGCCTTCCCCGAGACCGCCCTGGTGGTGCGCGCCTTCGACCGCCGCCACGCCTTGTCGCTGCTGGAACGCGGCATCGAGAACCCGATCCGCGAGACGGTGGAATCCGCGCTGATCCTGGGTCGCGAGGCGCTGCTGGCGCTGGGCGTCCCGCGCGAGCAGGCGGAAGCCGTCGAGCAGGAGGTCCGCCTGCGCGACCGCGAACGCCTGGCCGCCCAGCAGATCGGCGGCCTCTTCGCCGGTCCGGAGCCGCTGACGCCGCCGCGTGTGATGAAGGCGGCGGAGTAACGGGTGTCAGGTGCGGCGAGACAATGGCGCCTCGGGATGGCGCGAAGGCGCTTCGGGACGGCGTGAGGGCTGTGCGCCGTCATGCCAGCGACAGACCTCGGCGGCCTGGTTCCACTCGGTCAGGGTCAGGCCGGTGGCCATGTAGCCAGGGTTGGTTTGGCGCCCGCCAGGGCGCTGCTCGATCTCGAAACTGCGCCGGCGCTCACTGGCTGCCAGGCCATCTGGTGACGCCGGCAGGAAGAAGACACAGCTCTGCTTCACAGGCAGGCTCGCCTCCTGGCTCTCGAAGAACCAGAAGGTGGTGACATCGCCATGTTCATAGGCGTTGCGGTGCAGGGTGACGAAGACGCTGCCTTCGGCCCCGCGCGGCGGCAGGGGTGCCCTGCCGTTGCCGGGCGCTAAGTAGTCCTCCTTCTGCGGGAGCGGACGACCGGCGGAGAGTTGCTGCAGCGGCGTTTCCTGGGGCCTTGTCAGCATGACGTACCACATGCCCACGAGGATCAGCAGCACGCCGATCATGATTCGCTTGAGCCAGCGCAGCGGGGCTGGCGGTGCGCTGACCGGCGCCTGCCCATGCCCGGCGTATGGCGGTGTTGCGGGGAAGGGTGGCCAGGTCTTGGGCGACGGGGCGGCGGCGGCGCCTGGGGATTCTGTCCAGTTTGGCGGGCCGCTGGTGAAGCCTGCACCCGGGCTGCCGTACATCGGGCCGTCCGGCATCGGGCCCCTGTGCATCGCGTCGCCGGGCATCGCGCCGAAAGAGGGCTGCCCGACAGGCGGGGCGCTGAAGGGCGATTGATGGAAGCCGGGTTGCCCATAGGATGACGGGCCAAAGGCCGAGGTGCCGAAGGGCGGCGGTCCTGGGGGCGGCGAGGCATGAGGCGGTGCCGTCGTCGGATGAGCGGGCGTCACAGGCATGGCTGCATGCGCCGTGGCCAGGGCCTGCCCGATCGCGACCGTGGCCTGCGCACTCCGTTCAGCCAGGGACACCAGGCCTTTCAGCATCACCGCGGCGTTGAAAAATTGCCAGTCCTCGGAGACCCGCTTGTCCATCGGGGGGAGCTTCTGGGCCATCAGGATGCCGCCTGTGCATCAGCACGAAGATCAGTGATCGTCTTTTCCGTCGCATCCATCGGCAGATAGACCATCTTCAGACGGTCGATGACTTCGAGCTGCACCACGGGCACCTCGCGCACCAGCGGGATTTCTCTGCTGCGCCGGAGATAATATCCGCGCCGTGCGCGCAGAAAGGCCTCCCATGCCGAGCGGCGCCGGCTGCGTCGGGGCGGCGACGGCGGGGTCGGGTCCGCCATCAGGACGTCCGGATTGTGGAGCCGCGCCGGGCGGGGCTGGGCGGCATAGTGCAGGGCCGCCAGCAACGAGCCCATCAAGGCGACGATCGCCGCCAAGGCAACGACGAAGATCTGCTTGGTCAGCTCGATGGCCCCCCGATTGGCCTGTCCGGCTATGGCCAGGGCGAGGCGGTGCAATTGCGAGGAGTCGCGCGCCGCGGCGAGATTCTGTTCGGCACCGGCGAGGTCGGCGGCGGCCTGCCGGGCGGCCTGTCCAGCCTCGCTGGTTGTGATGGCAAGGCTGGCCATGTGCGCCTCGCCCTGGTTCAGCTTCTCGTCCAGCGCGAGGATGTCGGCATCGCGCCGAAGGCGGATATCGGCAGTCTCCTGGCGCAGCTTTGCCTGTTCATCGCCGATCTGGCGCCCAAGCTGGGCGATCCGTTGCTGCCGTTCGTTCAATTGAGCATTGAAGGAGCGCTGCAGCCCCGCACTACGGCAGGCCGTCTCCGGCGCCTGACGGCAGCGCGTCTGCTCCAGGCGGATCAGCCGCTCCTGCGCGGCGCGGAAGCCAGGCAGCGCTTCCTGTCGCTGCTGCAATTCGGCCTGCAGGCTGAGGCGGGGATCGAAGCGGAGCAATGCGCTGCTGTCATCCTCACTTTGCTTCTGGATCGCCGTGCGCTGCTGCCGCCAAGCGGCCAGCTGTGTTTCTAGCTGCTGGGCTTCTCGCCGCTGCAGGGCGAGCAGACCGGCCCGAGCCTCGGCTTCCGCTTGATGATGGGCGACCGCCTGCTCAGCGTGTTCAACCGCGCGCAGCCGTTCGTTGAAGCCACGTTCAAAGCCGAAGATGAAGTTGGCGCAAGTCGCAAGAGTGACGGCCAGCAGGGCCAGGGTGGCGATGACCTTCCAGCCCCAGGCCCGGACGCGGAAGGCCACGGCGATCAGCGGGATCTTCGCCAGTTCGACCACGGATAGCGCAAGGAAGGGCAGCATGGCCATGAGGGTGCTTTGCCCGGAACTGCCGCCTTCGAGCCCGGCGTAGATTGCCAGGACCAGGCCAGTCAGCACGGCCAACCCTTCCACCACCCAGGCCAGGATCAGGACCCTGTTGCCAGCCGGTGGCAATCTGTCGGTAGCGATCGCGCGCATGACCGATTCTCTTTGCTTTCCCGCAATGAGATATCACGTCACCGTGACGATATCGCCTATAAATTGAAGATTGCGCCCGTAATTTCCCTCCGAATTCTCAGCCGCCCATGATCCGGTGGAACACCGGCACCGCGGCGCCGAGCAGCGCCACGCGGGCGCGCTCGACCGGGCTGTGGGCGGTGTCCATCACCTCGGGGCCGAGGATGGCGCAGGGGGCGAGCTCCTGCAGCTCGGAGGCGTCGGTGCCGAAGGGGCGGGTCTCAGCCGCGCGGCCGGTGGCGGCCTCGATGGCGCGGATGAAGGGATGGTCGGCCGGGGTCTCGGGCGGCAGGCCCTGGCGCAGGATGCGCAGGCCGATGCCGGCGCGCGCCGCGGCCTCCTGCACGGCGGCGACGACCGGCGCCGGGTCGATGCGGCGGCTGTAGCGGAACTTGATGCGCAGCGTCGCCCGGGGAACGGTGACGTTCACCGCGGCGCCGTGGTTGTCGATCACCGGGTTGAAGTCGCTGAAGGGCGGGTCGTAGGCGGGGTCGTGCAGCGCGACATCGGTCTTCAGCCGCTCGGCCAGGGCCTTCATCTCGACCAGGAAGGGGACCAGCGCCCAGTTGGCGTTGCGGCCGATGCCGAGCGAGGAATGCGCCTGCACCCCCTCGGCCTCGGCGATGAAGTCGATGTTGCTGCGGTGGCCGCGCACCGGCAGCATGCCGGTCGGCTCGGCGACGATGATGCCGCGCGGCGCGGCGCGGCGGGCGAGGGCGGAGCTGTCGGCGATCAGCCGGGCGCCCTGCTTGGTGGTCTCCTCGTCGGTGGTGATCAGCAGCGTCGCGGGCAGATGCGCCGGCAGGGTCTTCGCCGCGATGATGCAGGCGGCCAGAGGGCCCTTCATGTCGGCCGCCCCCAGCCCGTGCAGCACGCCGTCGCCGTCGATGCCGCCTGCGAAGGGATCGCTGGTCCAGCCGGTGTCGGGCACGGTGTCCATGTGGCCGGACAGCGCCACGCCGCCAGAAGGTCCGCGATGCGCGACGATCACCTGCTTCGGCACGCCGGCGGCATCGGCATAGTCCAGCCGCTCCAGCTCGAAGCCCTCGAGCTCGGCGGCGATCCGGTCGGCGACCGCCAGGTTGGAGACGAAGCTGCGGCTGTCCAGGCGGACCAGGTCGGCAGCGAGGCGGGCGACGGCGTCGGTGTGCGGCATGGCTCAAGGGGGTATCTTGCCGGGGCGCCCCCGGCAAGCCAGGGTGGCGGGCCATGCAAGACATCGCCTATCTCGACCCCCGCTCCGGCCAGACCTGGTCGCTTTCCGAACCCCGCTGGTGCGGCCCCGAAGGCCAGCCGCTGCTGTTGACCGACCTGCCGGGCATCGAGCGCGGCCAGATCCAGGCCTCCGAGCGCAGCCTGTGGCGCTATGCCGCGGCGCTGCCCTTCCAGCCGGTGGAGCGGATCAGCTTGGGCGAGGGCTGCACCCCGCTGGTCAAGGCCGAGTGGTCGGGCGCCCCGGTCCGCTTCAAATGCGAATGGTTCATGCCGAGCGGCAGCTTCAAGGACCGCGGCGCCTCGGTGATGCTGTCTCTCCTGCGCGACCAGGGGATCAAGGCGGTGCTGGAGGACTCTTCGGGCAATGGCGGGGCGGCGATCGCCACCTATGCCGCGGCGGGCGGGATGCGGGCCAAGATCATGGTGCCGGCCTCGACCAGCCCGGCCAAGACGGTGCAGTCGAGGAGCCTCGGCGCCGAGATCGAGCTGGTGCCCGGCAGCCGGCAGGATTGCGCCGATGCCGCGCTGGCCCAGTCGAACCGCATCTTCTATGCCAGCCACAACTGGCATCCCTTCTTCCTGCAGGGCACCAAGACGCTCGCCTACGAGCTGTGGGAGGACCTGGGCTTCCGGGCGCCGGACAATGTCATCGTGCCCTGCGGCGCCGGCTCCAACGTGCTGGGCTGCGGCATCGGCTTCGCCGAGCTGCTGCGCGCCGGGCAGATCCGCCGCATGCCGCGGATCTTCGCCGCCCAGCCGGAGAATTGCGGCCCGATCGCCCGCGACTGGCTGGGCGAGGACGAGGCCGACCCGATGCCCACGGTCGCGGAGGGCACCGCCATCGCCCAGCCGCTGCGCATGGCCGAGGTGCTGGAGGTGCTGCGCGCCTCGGCCGGCGGCGCCGTGCTGCTGAGCGAGAGCGAGATCATCCGCGCCACCCGCGGCCTGGCCGGGCGCGGCTTCTATGTCGAGCCGACCTGCGCCCAGGCGGCTGCCGCCTTCGGCCGGCTGCTGGAGGACGGGCAGATCCGCCGCGACGAGACCACCGTGGTGGTGCTGACCGGCAGCGGGCTGAAGGCGACGCAGCGGCATGCGGAGCTCGCCGGGGTGGCGCTGTGAGCGGCCCGCGGGTCGCGCTGCTGGGCTTTTCCATCGAATGCAACCGCTTCGCCCCGGTGGCGAAGCGGGACGATTTCCGGGTTTGGCTGGAGGGTGACGCCCTGTTGGCGGATGCCCGCAGCGAGGCGCCGACGCAGCTGGCGGAAATGCCGGGCTTCGTGGCCGCCATGGACGCCGCCGGCGACTGGCAGCCGCGGCCCTTGATGCTGGCCTCGGCCGAGCCGAACGGGCCGGTCGACCAGCCGGTCTTCGACGCCATGCTGGCGGTCTGGCGCGAAGGCCTCGAGGCGCTGCGCGGGCAGGTGGAGGGCGTCTATTGCGTGCTGCACGGCGCCGGGCTGACCACCGGGCTGGACGATCCCGAGGGCGCGGTGCAGGGGCTGGTGCGCGAGGTGCTGGGCGGAACGGTGCCGCTGGTCTGCAGCTATGACCTGCACGGCAATGTCTCGGACGCCATGGTGCGGGATTGCGACGCCTTCGTCGGCTACCGCACCAACCCGCATCTGGACATGCGCGAGCGCGGCGCGGAGTCGGCGGACCTGCTGCGGCGGCTGATGGCGGGCGAGCGCTTCCACCGCGCCTTCCGCCGGCTGCCGATCGTGCCGCCGACGGTCAGCCTGCTGACGGCCAAGGGCCCCTATGGCGAGGTGATCGACCAGGGCCAGGCGCGGGCGCGCCATCTGGGGCCGGCGAAGATCGCCAATGTCTCCATGATGGGCGGCTTCGCCTATGGCGACACGCCGTTCAACGGGCTGGCCATCATCGTCACCGGGCCGGACCGCGCCGCCTGCGAGGCGCTGGCGCAGGAGCTGGCCGAGGCGGCCTGGGCGCGGCGCGAGCGCTTCGTCGCGCAGCTGACGCCGCTGGCCGAGGCCACCGAGCGGGCGCTGACCAGCGAGGTGCCGCTGATCTTCGCCGATGTCGCCGACAATCCGGGCGGCGGCGGGGGCGGCAACACCATGTTCATCCTGCAGGCCTTCCTGAAGGCGGGCGTGCAGGGGGCGCTGATGGGCGTCATCCACGACCCTTCGCTGGCCGCGGAGGCGCAGGCCCTGGGCGTCGGCGCGCGGTTCACCGCCCGCTTCAACCGGGCGCCGCGGGACGAGTTCGCGCATCCCTTCGCCACCGAGGCCGAGGTGGTCGCGGTGTCGGATGGCCGGGTCACCGGCCGGCGCGGCATCTTTGCCCGCACGGCGGTGGAGCTCGGCCCGACGGTGGCGCTGCGGCTGGGCGGCATCGTGGTGGTGGTGATCAGCAAGCGGACGCAATGCGCCGATCCGGTCTTCCTGGAGCATCTCGGCCTGGACATCGGCGCCGCGCGGGTGGTGGTGGTGAAGTCGCGCGGCCATTTCCGGGGTGGCTTCGACGAGTTCTTCTCGCCGGGCCGGGTGGTGGAAGTGGATGCGCCTGGCCTGACCTCGCCGGTGCTCGATCGGTTCTCGTGGACCAGGCTGCCGCGGCCTGTGCTGCCCCTGGATGCCGGCGTCGTCTGGCCGCTTAACTGACAGAAAAAAGATGGGGGTCCGGGGGAATTCCTTCCCCCGGCCTTGCTTCTGGAGAGTGCCGAGATGCGGATCCCTGACCTGGATCTCGACCTGCTGCGCTGCTTCGTGCAGGTGGCCGAGCGTGGCGGCTTCACCGCCGGCGCGGCCGCTCTGGGCCTGACGCAATCCGCCGTCAGCCTGAAGGTGAAGCGGCTGGAGGAGCTGCTGCAGAAGCGGGTCCTGGAGCGCAGCAGCCGCAGCGTGGCCCTCACCCGCGAAGGCGAGACGTTGCTGGCCTATGCGCGGCGGATGCTGGCGCTGAACGACGAGGCGGTGCGGCGGATGGTGGCGCCGCCGATCACCGGGCGGCTGCGTCTGGGCGTTGCCGACCATTTCGTGCCGCGCAACCTGGCGCCGATCCTGGCCCGCTTCGCCGCGCATTTCCCGGAGCTGCGCCTGGAGGTCGAGGTGGGTCGCAGCCACGAGCTGCGCGCGGCGCAGGAGCGCGGGCAGCTCGACCTGGTGCTGGGCAAGCGGCGGGATGGCGAGACCGAGGGCCGGCCGATCTGGACCGAGCCGATCGTCTGGGTGGCGCCGCCGGGCTGGCTGCCGCCGGCGGGCCGGGCGCTGCCGGTGGCGATGCTGCCGCAGGGCTGCATGTTCCGCGACCGGGCGCTGGCGGCGCTGGCCCGGGCGGGGCTGGAATTCGAGGTGGTCTATACCTCGGCCAGCCTGCTCGGCGTCGCCGCGGCGGCGCAGGCGGGGCTGGCGGCCACCGTGCTGGGGCGGTCGGGGCTGCCGGCCGGGCTGGTCGAGCATGCCAGCCTGCCCGGGCTCGGCACGGCCGAGATGGCGGTGTTCGGCGACGCCACCAACCAGACCTCGATCGTCGAGCCGCTGATCGAGATGATCCGCGAAAGCCTGCAGTGACGCCGGTTTGACAGGGTGGCGGGGCCGGGCGCAGCCTTTCGCCCGCATCCGACGGACGTCACGACATGAGCAGCATCGGCACCGAGGCCGCGCCCCCGCCATCCAAGGACCCGTTATCCAAGGATTGGCGCATCATCGGCCTGATCGGCACCGGGCATTTCCTGTCGCATTTCTACATGCTGTGCCTGGCGCCGCTGTTCCCGCTGTGGCGGGAGGAGTTCGGGGTCTCCTACACCGCGCTCGGCCTGTCGATCGCGGCGATGGGGGTGGTCACCGCGGTGCTGCAGACGCCGGTGGGCTTCCTGGTCGACCGGCACGGGGCGCGGCGCTTCCTGGTGGGGGGCACGCTGCTGATGGCGCTGTCGATCTCGGCCATGGCCTTCGCGCCGAACTACCAGACGATCCTGCTGCTGGCGGTGCTGTCGGGCATCGGCAACAGCGTCATCCACCCGGCCGACTATGCGATCCTGGCGGGCAGCATCAACAAGTCGCGGATGGGCCGGGCCTTCGCCATGCACACGCTGACCGGCAATCTGGGCTTCGCCGCGGCGCCGCCGGCGATCGCCGCGCTGGCCCTGCTGATCGGCTGGCGGGAGGCGCTGCTGCTGGTGGGACTCTTGGGCGTGCCGGTGGTGGGCGCCATCCTGTGGCAGAGCCGCATCCTGGCCGACCAGCCGAAGCCGCGCGAGAGCAGGCCGGGCGAGGGCGGCGTGGCGATGCTGATGACCCGGCCGATGCTGCTGTTCTTCACCTTCTTCCTGCTCTCCGCCATGGCCGGATCCGCCATCCAGGCCTTCGCGATTCCCGTCATGAACAAGCTCTGGGGCCTGCCGCTGGCGCTGGGGTCGGTGCTGCTGACCGGCTATTTCTCGGGGAACATCCTGGGCGTGCTGGTGGGCGGCTGGTTCGCCGACCGGTCGAAGCGGCATGGCGTCTTCGTGGTCGTGCTGACCCTGCTCGCCATGGCGCTGATCCTGGTGCTGGGCATGGTGCCGCTGCCGGGCTTCGGCGCCATCGGCGTCGCGGCGCTGGCCGGCCTCGCGCTCGGCGCCAGCCGCACGCCGCGCGACGTCATGGTCAAGGACGCCGCACCCCCCGGGCAGATCGGCAAGGTCTTCGGCTTCATCTCCTCCGGCCTGCCGCTGGGCGGCGCGCTGACGCCGGCCGTGGGGATGCTGCTCGATGCCGGTCGGCCGGAATGGGTGATGCCGCTGGTGGCCTGCCTGCTGGGCCTGTCGCTGCTCTGCATGGGCACGGCGGCGGGCGCCAGCCGGGCGGCCCAGGCGCAGGCGGCCCGGGCGGCGGTCGCGCGGACCCAGCCGGCCGAATAATGCTGTCCCTGGGTTTGCTCCTGGAGGCGCTGAACTGGATCGGTTCGGCGACCTTCGCCGCGTCCGGCGCGCTGGTGGCGTCGCGCAAGCAGCTGGACCCGGTGGGCTTCGTGCTGATCGCGGCGACCACGGCCTTCGGCGGCGGCACGCTGCGCGACCTGCTGCTGGGGCGCCCGGTCGCCTGGCTGGGCACGCCCGGGCTGGTGCTGCTGGCGGCCCTTGTCGCGCTGCTGGTCTTCTTCGCCGCGCACCGGCTGGAGAAACGCTTCGCCGCCCTGCTCTGGGCCGATGCCGTCGGCATGGCGCTGTTCGCCGTGCTGGGGGCGGAGGCCGCGCTGGCCGAGGGCGCCAGCCCCTGGGCCGCCATCCTGATGGGCATGATCACCGCGACCTTCGGTGGCGCGCTGCGCGACGTGATCTGCGGCGAGATGCCGCTGATCCTGCGGAAAGAGATCTATGCCACTGCCGCGGCGCTGGGAGCGGCGCTGTTCGTCGCCCTCACCGGGCTGGCGCTGGACCGCAGCATCGCGGTCTGCGCCGGCATGGCGGTGGCCTTCGGCGTGCGCGCGGCGGCGCTGCTGCGGGGCTGGTCGCTGCCCGCCTACAAGCCGCGCCCCGGCCGCGACTATCCCGACCAGCGGTAGCGCAGCTCACGACGGCTCCCGGATCGGCGGGTCGCTGACGCGGACGGCAGCCAGGCCGAGCTTCAGCCCGCCGCGGCGCTGGCGCAGCCGCCGCTGCAGCGGCCGGTCGTAGTGGCGGGCGAGCCAGAGGCTGCCCAGCATCATCGCCGGAATGATCACGAAGCCGGCCCAGGGGGCGAGGTCGGCCGGATCGACGCCGAGGAAGCGGACGCAGCGCCGCATCAGCTCCTGCGCCGGGACATGCAGCGCGTAGATCGGGAAGGAGATGGCGCCCAGATTGACGAAGAGCGGCGCCAGCCAGCGCCCCGGCTCCAGCATGGAGGAGGCCAGCAGCAGCGCCGGGAAGACCAGCAGCACGCAGGCCAGGTCGAAGACGGCGCGGTATTCCGGCGGTGCGTCGACCATCAGCAGGGCGACCAGCAGCAGCGGGAACATCCAGGCCAGGCGCGAGGTGACGAAGCCCTGCCGGTGCAGCCGGTACAGCAGCACGCCGGCGAAGAAGGAGAAGCCGACGCGGGCGAAGCCGCCCCAGAAGTTGAACCAGGCCGAGCCGGTGTCGAGATGGCCGTATTCCATCGCCGACCAGACCAGCGCGACCGCGCCCAGCAGGGTGATGGCGATCAGCCGGCGCAGGCTGAGGAAGGGCAGCAGGCAGGCGAAGACGATGTTGACCAGCAGCTCGAAGAACAGCGACCAGGCCGGGCCGTTCAGCGGGAAGGTGCCGGGGGTTTCGTGCGCGGTGGGCGAGGGGAGGAAGGCGAGGCCGGTGCCCAGCGCGATCAGCAGCCCCTGTACCGTTTCCATCGAGCCGCCGCCGAGGGCGAGGGCCACCGCGCCGCTGAGCGCGCCGACCACCAGGCCGAGGGCATAGAGCGGATAGAAGCGGATCAGCCGGTCGCGCAGGAAGCGGCCGATCCGCAGCCCGCCGGCCAGGCGCGAGCCATAGGCATGGGCGACGACGAAGCCGCTGAGCAGGAAGAAGAAGTCGACCGCCAGATAGGCGCTGGGCATGAGCAGCGGCAGGACGAAGCCGGGATCGTGCAGGATGACGACGGCCAGCGCCGCGGCGCCGCGCATGCCGTCCAGGGTGACGAAGAAGCGGCGGCCGTCGGGGCTGAGGGCGCTGGGGTTCTGGACCTGGCTGGTCATGGCGCTCACCCCCGGACCGGAGAGAAGGAGGGAAGGGCGGACAGGCGGGCACGCAGCTGCCGCGCGGCAGCGCTGGTCATCGGGGACATGGGAACCTTGCGCGTATCCATGGCCAGGCGCCCGCGCGATGCGCGGCACGGCCCCAGCCCTTGCAGAGCGGACGCGGGCCCTGCGGCAGGCGCACGGCGTCACAGGGACGCCGGCATCGGCTGCCGCGGGAATCGCGCCGAGATCAGGCGCGCAGCCAGGGCCTGACGCCCCCCGATTCAGGAGGGCGCGCGGCAGCACCGGCCACGGAGGCCGATCTCTATGGCGGCGACAGCCGCATGCTCTGGGACAAGGTGTTCATGCCCGCCAGCCTGGGCGATTAATGAAGGCCGGGCAAGAATTTTTTCGACGAAGAAGCCGATTTTCTCGAACTTTGCCGTGAGCTCGACGCGGCTCGCCGGAAGAAATTTTATTGCATAGAAGGACAGGGGATTTTCGGAACGGGTCTGTTCCGGCCTCGGCGTGGCGCCTGGGCACCGCCCCTGGCCGGGGCCGGGCCAGTGCCACGCCAAACCGGATCCGCCAGCCGCAGCGCCCGCCATCCCGGCCATGGGGCGCGAGAAAGCCTTGGCCGCCGATGGCAAAAAAGGCCAGGGCGGATCGCTTCGCCCTGGCCCTGCCCGTCCTGGTTCCGCCGGCTGCTCCGGCGGGACGCTCAGATCTCGTCGTCGAAGCCGCCGCCGTCATCGGCGAAGCCGTCGTCATTGCCGAAGCTGTCATTGCCGAAGCTGTTGTCGACCGGCATGGCATCCTGCTGGCCGGCGCCCGGATCGGTCCAGGGGCTGCTGGTCGGCACGGCTTCCTGGCCGAAGCCACCCGCCGCGTCGGCCATGCCGGTGGCCTGGGCCGCCTCGGCAGCGCCGCCGCCGGAGAAGGCGTTCATCAGCATGTTGCCCAGCACCATGCCGCCGGCGACGCCGGCCGCGGTGGTCAACGCCGAGCCCAGGAAGCCCGAGCCGCGGCCCTGCTGCATCATCGCCTGTTGCGGATAGCCGCCGGGGGGCTGGATCGGCTGTGGCGGCGGGGCCATCGGCACCGGGCGCTGCTGCTGGCCGCCGCCGAACATGCCGCCGAACAGCCCGCCGCTGCGCGGGGCCTGGGCATTGGCCTGGGCCTGGCGCTGGGTGTTCTCCAGCTGCCACTCCAGCTCCTGGATGCGGTTCTGCGCCTGGACCAGCGCGTGCTCCTGCACGAAGGCGGTCTGCGTCAGGCGGTAGCGTGCCTCCGGGTAGCGGGCGAAGAGGTCGCCGATCAGCCGGTCGGCCTCGGGGTCGACG
>NZ_MLCO01000145.1 GCF_001982615.1 Teichococcus deserti
GCGCCGGCCGGCACGACGATGGAGGGCGTGCTGCGCTTCGCCACCACGGCGCCGCTGGCCTGGTGCGCGCGGCGCGGCGAATGGTGCCTGGACCTGCAGCGCAGCGGCCCGGCCGACCTGCCCTGGCGGCTGAACCTGCGCCGCGCCGACCTGCCGGAGGAGCCGGTGCCGCTGGCCCAGGCGGCGACGCTGGATGCGGTGCTGCATCTGTCGCGCCGGCTCTTCGCCCAGCGCGCGCTGGTGCGCTCGAATGATTCGACGCTGCGCGAGGCGGCGGAGCTGCTGGAATGCGACCTGGAATTCCTGCTGCCGGCGGCGCGCAGCCAGATGACTGCCCTGGCCGAGGGCGGCTATGCGCTGCAGGACGAGAAGGGCTGCCGCGCCATCTCCGCCCAGCTGGCCGACACGCTGCTGGCGCATGACATCGCGCGGCGCCAGGCCAGCCGGCCGGCCTCCGACCGCCGCCCGGCCGTCGGCGAGAAGCCGGAAAGCTAGTTCACCACCCGGAAGGCCTCGCGCCGCCCGGCGATCTCCTGGGTCAGGGCGAGGGCTGCCGGCGGCTCCATCTGCGCCAGGATCGGCCCGGCCTGGCGGTCGGGGATCTTCAGCAGGATCACCGCGGCGCGCGGCGGCTCCAGCCGCTCCAGCACCTTGGCTGCCTGCTGCGGCCGCATATTGACGTAGAGCGCGACCAGCGCGTCGATATCGGCCTCTGAGGCGGCGCTTTCCCGCATCACCAGCCGCTCCACCTCCTCGCGCAGCCTGGCGAGCTCGGCGATCTGCTGCCGGGCCAGGCTTTCGGCCGCCTGCAGCCGCGCCTCGCGCGCTTCCAGCCCGCGCTCGCGCCGGTCGATCTCCGCCTGGCGGCGCGTCACCTCGGCGAGCAGCCGGCCTTCGCCGGGGCGGTCGTCGCCCAGCGGATTGCCGCGGACGGGGGCGGCCAGCACCGGCGAGACATGCGGCAGGGCGACCAGCCCGTCGCGCAGCGGCATGGCGGCCGGCGGCGCGCCGCCCGGCTGCACCGGCATTTGGGCCGGCGCTTGCGCCCGCGCCGGACCGCTGCCGGTCCGGAGATCGGACAGGCCCTCGATGCGGCCGGGCAGCAGCGCGGCCAAGGCGAGAGCCAGCAGCGGCAGGCCGCGGCGCGGGCCCAGCCAGGGATTGGATCGGGTCGACAGATCGAGGCGCATCGTCGGCTTCTCCGGCAATCAGCCAGGCAGGATGGACAAGGGGCTCAATCGAGCTTGACGCGGATGGTGCGCGGCTCGGCCCCGGGGCCG
>NZ_MLCO01000146.1 GCF_001982615.1 Teichococcus deserti
GTCGATCAGGGTGCCGTAGCAGTCGAAGGTCAGTACGCGGAAATCCTGCAGGCGCATCGCGTCTCTCCGAAGCCAGAGGGGTTACCGTGGCATGACGGCGGCCGTCGCGGGAAGCGCGAATGCAGGGGCACCCCCCTGGGCCGCGGCCACCTCGCCCCCCATGATAGGCAGGAAGGCCGTTAACGGCGCAGCCTGCGAGACCGAGGGCGACGACATGACCAGCACCGACCAGACCACCCCCCCGCCCACCATCCGCCGCGAGGATTACCGGCCGCCCGCCTTCCTGATCGACCAGGTGGCGCTGGAGCTGGACCTGCATCCGACGGCGACGCAGGTGGCGGCCCGGCTGGAGATCCGCCGCAACCCGGCGGCCGCGGCGGGCGCGCCGCTGGAGTTGGACGGCGAGGCGCTGACCCTGGTCTCCGCGTCGCTCGACGGCGTGGCGCTGCCCGAGGCACGGCTGCAGCGCAGCCCCGCCGGCGGGCTGGTGATCGCCGGTGTCCCCGACGCCTTCGTGCTGGAGACGGTGGTGCAGATCGACCCGGAGGCGAATTCCGAGCTGTCGGGGCTGTACCGCTCGGGCGGCAACTTCTTCACCCAATGCGAGGCGGAGGGGTTCCGGCGGATCACTTTCTTCCCCGACCGGCCCGACGTGATGGCGCGCTTCACCACCACGCTGCGCGGCGACCGCGCGACCTGCCCGGTGCTGCTGTCCAACGGCAACCCGGCCGGCAGCGGCGAGCTGCCCGACGGCCGCCACTGGGCCCGCTGGAACGATCCGCACCCGAAGCCTTCCTACCTGTTCGCCGTGGTGGCCGGCGACCTGGTGGCGCTGAAGGACAGCTTCACCACGCGGTCCGGCCGTGACGTCGAGCTCGCCATCTATGTCCGCGCCGGCGACGAGACCGCCTGCGGCCATGCGATGGACAGCCTGAAGGCCTCGATGCGCTGGGATGAGGAGGCCTATGGCCTCGAATACGACCTGGACGTCTTCAACATCGCCGCCGTCTCCGACTTCAACATGGGGGCGATGGAGAACAAGGGCCTCAACGTCTTCAACACCAAGTACATCCTGGCGCGGCCGGAAACGGCCACCGACGTCGACTACGAAGGCATCGAGACCGTCGTCGCCCATGAGTATTTCCACAACTGGACCGGCAACCGCGTCACCTGCCGCGACTGGTTCCAGCTGTCGCTGAAGGAAGGCCTGACCGTCTTCCGCGACCAGCATTTCTCCGAGGACATGGGCAGCGCCGCGGTGAAGCGCCTGGCCAATGTCCGCCGGTTGCGCGCCGCCCAGTTCCCCGAGGATGCCGGGCCGATGGCGCATCCGGTGCGCCCGGATTCCTATGTCGAGATCAACAACTTCTACACGGCGACCGTCTACCAGAAGGGCGCCGAGGTGGTGCGGATGATGCGCCGCCTGATCGGCGTCGAGAATTTCCGCAAGGGCATGGACCTCTATATCGCCCGCCACGACAACCAGGCGGTGACGATCGAGGATTTCGTCGCCGCCATGCAGGACGCCTCGGGCGTCGACCTGTCGCGTTTTTCCCGGTGGTACGCCCAGGCCGGCACGCCGGAGCTGACCGTCGCCGAAGAATTCGACGCCACTACCCGCCGCTACAGCCTGACCCTGTCGCAGACGACCCCGCCCACCCCCGGCCAGGCCGA
>NZ_MLCO01000147.1 GCF_001982615.1 Teichococcus deserti
GGCCGGCGCCGCCACGCGCCGGATGCGGGCGACGCCGGCCGGTCCGAGACCCGCCCGACCACCCCGACCTGCCGCGGCCCAGGCCGCCAGACGTCCCGAGGAAAGCCGCACCGCCATGCCGATCGCCTTCGTCTTCCCCGGCCAGGGCAGCCAGGCCATCGGCATGGGCCGCGAGCTGGCCGAGGCCTTCCCGGCCGCCCGCGAGGTCTTCGAGGCGGTCGACGAGACGCTGAAGCAGAACCTGTCGCGGCTGATGTTCGAAGGCCCGATCGAGGAGCTGACGCTGACCGCCAATGCCCAGCCGGCGCTGATGGCCGTCAGCATGGCGGTGATGCGGGTGCTGGAGCAGGAGGGCGGCTTCGACCTGAAGTCCAAGGTCGCCCTCGTCGCCGGCCACTCCCTCGGCGAGTACAGCGCGCTGGCCGCGGCGCAGAGCTTCGACGTGGCCACCGCCGCCCGCCTGCTGCGGCTGCGCGGCGAGGCGATGCAGAAGGCGGTTCCCGCCGGGCTCGGCGCCATGGCCGCCCTGCTCGGCGCCGAGATGGCCCAGGCCCAGGAGATCTGCGCCCGCGCCGCCGAAGGCCCCGGGGGCGAGAGCCAGGTCGTCGAGGCGGCGAACGACAATGGCGGCGGCCAGGTGGTGATCTCCGGCCATCGCGCCGCCGTCGAGCGCGCCGTGGCCCTGGCCAAGGAGGCGGGCATCAAGCGCGCCATGCTGCTGCCGGTCTCCGCCCCCTTCCATTGCGCGCTGATGGCGCCTGCCGCCGACGCCATGGCCGAGGCCCTGGCGCTGGCCGAGCTGCGCCCGCCGCTGGTCCCGGTGATCGCCAATGTCACCGCCGCCAAGGCAACCGATCCGGCCGAGATCCGCGACCTGCTGGTGCGCCAGGTGACGGGCACGGTGCGCTGGCGCGAATGCATCGGCACGATGCGCGAGCTGGGCTGCGACCGCTTCATCGAGATCGGTTCGGGCAAGGTGCTTAGCGGGCTGATGAAGCGGCTGGCGCCCGAGGCGCAGGCCCAGTCGGTCGGCACGCCGGCCGAGATCGAGGCCTTCCTGGCCTCGGTCTGAGGCCCGGCCGCGGAATTTTCCCAGCGATAGGATGGCGAGCATGTTCGGACTGGACGGCAAGGTGGCGCTGGTGACCGGCGCCACGGGCGGCATCGGCGCCGAGATCGCCCGCGCGCTGCACGGCCAGGGTGCCAAGGTCGCGCTCTCCGGCACCCGGCAGGAGAAGCTGGAGGCGCTGGCCGCCGAGCTGGGCGAGGGCGTGCTGGTGGCGCCGGCCGACCTGTCCGACCCGGCCGCCCCCCAGGCGCTGGTCGAGAAGGTCGAGGCCGAGCTGGGCCGGCTGGACATCCTGGTCAACAATGCCGGCTTCACCCGCGACGGCCTGGCCATGCGGATGTCGGACAAGGACTGGTCGGACGTCATCGAGGTCGACCTGGCGGCGCCCTTCCGCCTGGCGCGGGCCGCCATGCGCGGCATGATGAAGCGCCGCTCGGGCCGCATCGTCTCGATCGCGTCCATCGTCGGCACCACCGGCAATCCGGGCCAGGCGAACTACGCCGCGGCCAAGGCCGGGCTGATCGGCATGAGCAAGTCGCTGGCCCAGGAACTGGCCAGCCGCGGCATCACCGTCAACGTGGTGGCGCCGGGCTTCATCCGCACGCCGATGACGGATGCGCTGAACGAGCAGCAGAAAGCCCGGCTGATGGAGCGGATTCCGCTCGGTCGCATGGGCGAGGCTACTGATATTGCCGCGGCGGTTGCCTATCTGGCATCGGACGCGGCCGGTTGGGTGACGGGCGCGACCCTCCATGTGAATGGCGGGATGGCGATGACCTGAAACAGGCAGGCCGGGGCAAATGGGAAATCTGTTCCCCGGCTTGCTTCCATGTTAATGCCGCGCGGGCCGAGGGCGGGGATTGTCCCCGCACCGGGGCGCGGCAGCGTCTGCAAGCAGGAGAGACTCGGGCGATGAGCGATACCGCCGAGAAGGTGAAGAAGATCGTTGTCGAGCACCTCGGCGTCGAGGAAGCCAAGGTGACCGACACCGCGTCTTTCATTGACGACCTGGGCGCCGACAGCCTCGACACGGTCGAGCTGGTGATGGCCTTCGAAGAGGCCTTCGGCGTCGAGATTCCGGACGATGCCGCCGAGAAGATCACGACCGTCAAGGACGCGATCGACTACATCGAGGCGCAGAAGGCCGCCTGAGCCTTGCATCCGCGCCACCCAGGGGTGCCGAGGGGAGATAACGCTTGTTCGATTCTCTGACGACGCCGCGCCGCGTCGTCGTCACCGGGATGGGCATCGCTAGCCCGCTCGGCGTCGGCGTCGCCCATGTGTGGCAGCGGATGCTGGCAGGCGAGAGCGGCATCGGCCCGATCCGCCTGTTCGATGCCAAGGACCTGCCGGCGCAGATCGCCGGCGAGGTGCCGACCGGTCCCAAGGCCGAGGGGAAGCTCGACTTTGCCGAGTGGATCCCGGTCAAGGACCAGAAGAAGATGGACCGCTTCATCATGCTCGCCATGGTGGCGGCGACCGAAGCGGTCGAGGATTCGGGCTGGACCCCCGAGTCGGAGGAGGATCGCGCCCGCACCGGCGTGATGATCGGCTCCGGCATCGGCGGGCTTCCCGCGATCTCCGAGAACGCCCAGCTGGTCGCCTCCGGCAAGGCGCGCCGGCTGTCGCCCTTCTTCATCCCCTCCGCCCTGATCAACCTGGCCTCCGGCCATGTCTCGATCAAATACGGCTTCAAGGGGCCCAACCATGCGGTGGTCACCGCCTGCGCCACCGGCGTGCATGCGCTGGGCGACGCCGCCCGGCTGATCGCGCTGGGCGATGCCGAGGTGATGGTCGCCGGCGGCACCGAGGCCGCGATCTGCGACATCGGCATGGCCGGCTTCTGCGCCGCCCGCGCCCTGTCCACCGGCTTCAACGACCGGCCGACCGAGGGCTCCCGCCCCTGGGATGCCGGGCGCGACGGCTTCGTCATGGGCGAGGGCGCCGGCGTCCTCGTGCTCGAGGAATACGAGCACGCGAAGAAGCGCGGCGCCAAGATCTATGCCGAGGTCCTCGGCTACGGCATGTCGGGCGACGCCTACCACATCACGGCGCCGGCGGAGGGCCATGACGGCGCCTACCGCGCCATGAAGGCGGCGCTGAAGGATGCCGGGGTCACCCCGGAGCAGATCCAGTACGTCAACGCCCACGGCACCTCGACGCCGCTCGGCGACGACCTGGAGCTGGAGGCGGTGGAGCGCATGTTCGGCGATGCCGGCAAGCAGCTTGCCATGTCGTCGACCAAGTCGGCGATCGGCCACCTGCTGGGCGCCGCCGGCGCGGTGGAAGGCATCTTCTCGGTCCTCGCCCTGCGGGACCAGGTGGCGCCGCCGACGCTGAACCTGCACGAGCCTTCGCGCCAGAGCATCATCGACCGCGTCGCCCTCGAGGCGCAGCCGCGCAAGATCGAGGTGGCGCTGTCGAACAGCTTCGGCTTCGGCGGCACCAATGCCTCGATCCTGTTCCGCAAGGCGCCCTGATCGAGGCCTGCTGCCAGGCTGACATCCAGGGGGCGCCCGCCGCCCCCTGGCCGGATCCCTCTTCCAAGGGATCCACCCCCGCCGGCGCCGGCCCTTCCCGGACCGGCCGGCAGGCGGCCATGGGATGCCTCCCGGCGGCCGCCCCCCTTTCCCCCGAGACAAGGGCCCCTCGATGCGCAGGCTGCTGCGGATGCTGCTGCTGCTGGTCCTTCTGGCCGCGCTCGGCGCCGGCGGCGTCGCCTGGTGGGGCTGGCGCGCCTACCAGGAGGCCGGACCGCTCGCCGCCGAGACCCCGATCGTCGTGCCGCGCGGCGGCACCGAGCAGATCGGCACCCTGCTGGCCGAGCGCGGCGTGCTGCGCGACACCCGGGTCTTCTCCGCCGCCACCTGGCTGACCCGCCAGGCCGGTCCGCTGCGCGCCGGCGAATACCTGTTCCCGGCCGGGGCCTCGGTCGAGCAGGTGCTGTCCGTGCTGCGCACCGCCCGCCCGGTGCAGCGCCGCCTGACCCTGGCCGAGGGGCTGAACGCCCGGCAGATGGCCGCGCTGATCAGCCAGGCCGAGGGCCTGACCGGCGACACCCCCAGCTTCGCCGAGGGCGAGCTGCTGCCCGAGACCTACAACTATCTCTGGGGCGACAGCCGCGCCGTGCTGGTGCGCCGCGCCGGCGCCGCCATGCGCGAGACCCTGGACCGGCTGTGGAAGGAGCGCGCCGAAGGCCTGCCGCTGGCCTCGGCCCGCGAGGCCCTGGTGCTGGCCTCGATCGTCGAGCGCGAGACCGGCCAGAAGGAGGAGCGCGCCCATGTCGCGGGCGTCTTCGTCAACCGCCTGAAGCGCGGCATGATGCTGCAATCCGACCCGACGGTCGCCTATGCCGCCGCCGATGGCGGCACGCTGGACCGCCCGCTGTCCCGCGCCGACCTGGAGCGCGACCACCCCTTCAACACCTACCGCATCCGCGGCCTGCCCCCGGGGCCGATCGCCAGCCCCGGGGTCGAGGCGATCCGCGCCGTGCTGCAGCCGATGGACACCGACGATCTCTACTTCGTCGCCGACGGCACCGGCGGGCACGCCTTCGCCCGGACCCTGGAAGAGCACAACCGCAACGTGGCGCGGTGGCGGGCGATCGAGCGGGCGAAGGCAGGCGGTCAGTAACAAGGCGAAGGCCAGGGGGAATGAATTCCCCCTGGCCCCCCTTCTTCTTTCTGGGGTGACTGCCGTGTCCAGGTGGGGACGGGACGTGAAACGGCCCGGCGACGGCGCGACCTGTGAGGGCGCGCTGCTTTCATATCTGGCGTCCCGCCGCGATGCCCTGGTGCCGTTGCCGGCGAAGAGCGGGCCGCTGAACGGCCGATGATCAGAAAAAAGATGGGGTCCAGGGGAATTCATTCCCCTGGCCTTGGTCTGTCTTCTCTTCAAACTTTCTCTGACACCGGCTTCGCAGGCACCCGCGAGGCGAGCCACGCACGGATGCTCAGAGGCAAAGCCCCGGCGAGGCGGGAGACCGCGTAGGTCGGCCAGGGATAGGCGATGCGGGTGCGACCCGCAGCCAGGCCGGCCAGCGTCCGGCGGGCGGCGTCTTCCGGTTCCAGCATGAAGGGCATGGGGAAGGCGTTCACCGCCGTCATCGGCGTGCGGATATAGCCCGGGCAGATGGCGTGCAGGCGCAGGCCGCGGGCGCGTTCGGTGGCGTCCGTCGCCTCGGCCCAGTTCTGGACGGCGGCCTTGCTGGCGCAGTAGGCGGCGGCGCCGGGTGCCGCGACGAAGGCGGCGACCGAGGAGACCACGCCGACCTGGCCGCGGATCCCGCGCGAATCGGGGGCCTGGGCGGCCATCTTCTCCAAGGCTGGCAGGGCGGTGTTGAGCACGCCTTGCACGTTGGTGGCGAAGATCGCCTGGACCTGGTCGGCGGGCTCGCTCTGGCCACCGGTGCCGCCGGAGATGCCGGCATTGGCGATCAGCAGGTCGAGCCCCTCCATGGCGGCGATCCAGCCGCCGCAGGCAGCCTGGTCGCGGACATCCAGGGTGGTTTCCTGCACGGTGGCGCCCCTGGCGCGGCAGGCGGCGGCGCTGGCGGACAGGCGGCCGGCGTCGCGGCCGGCCAGGTGGAGGGTCACGCCGGGGCTCGCACAGGCCTCAGCCAGGGCGCGGCCGAGGCCGGAGGAGGCGCCGGTGATGGCGATGCGTCGCCAGGGTATGCTCGCCATGCCTTGCATCCTGCAGCGGAGGGGGAGAGAAGGCCGGGCATGGCTCTCTCCTCGATGACCGGATTTGCCCGCCAGGCGGGCGCCCTGCCGGATGGCACGGGTTTCGTGTGGGAATTGCGCAGCGTCAACGGGCGCGGCCTCGACGTGCGGCTGCGGCTGCCGCCCGGGCTGGACCGGCTGGAGGCGCGGCTGCGCGAGGCGGCGGCGGCGCGGTTCAAGCGCGGCAATGTCTCGGCGACGCTGACGCTGAAGCGGGAGGAGCGGGCGGCGCGGCTGACCCCCGATCCCGCGACGCTGGAGCAGGCGATCGCCCTGCTGGTCGAGGTCGCGGCGCGCATCCCCGGCTGCCCGCCGCCGCGCGCCGAGGCGGTGCTGGCCCTGCCCGGCGTGCTGCGCGCCGAGTCGCAGGCCCCGGCCGAGGAGGAGGAGGGCGCCAAGCACGCGGCGCTGGCCGCCGGCTTCGAGGCCGCGCTGGCGGCGCTGGCCGAGTCGCGCGAGGCGGAGGGCAACAAGCTGGCCGCCATCCTGGAGACGCTGCTGGGCGAGATTTCCGATCTGCGCCAGGCCGCCCTGGCCGAGGCGGCGGCGCAGCCGGCGGCGCATCGCGCCCGGCTGCAGGCGGCGCTGGCCGAGCTGCTGGAAGGCGAGCACCGCGTCCCCGAGGAGCGCCTGGCCGCCGAGGTCGCGCTGCTGGCCCAGAAGTCCGACGTGCGGGAGGAGCTGGACCGGCTCGGCGCGCATGTGGATGCGGCGCGCGCCCTGCTGGGCCTGCCCGAGGCGGTGGGCCGGCGGGTGGAGTTCCTGGCCCAGGAATTCGGCCGCGAGGCCAACACCCTGGGCGCCAAGTCGGCCAGCCTGGCGCTGACCCGGCTTTCCCTCGACCTCAAGGCCGCGATCGAGCGGCTGCGCGAGCAGGCGGCGAACATCGAATGAGCAACGAGACCAGACGCGGCCTCTGCCTGGTGCTGGCCGCGCCGTCGGGGGCGGGGAAGTCCTCGGTCAGCCGGGCGCTGCTGGCGCAGGAGCCGGCGCTGAAGCTGTCGGTCAGCGCGACGACCCGCCAGCCGCGGCCGGGCGAGCAGGAAGGGGTGCACTACTTCTTCCGCAGCATGGAGCAGTTCCTGGCCATGGAGGCCGGCGGCGAGATGCTGGAATCGGCCGAGGTCTTCGGCCGCCGCTACGGCACGCCGCGCGCGCCGGTCGAGGCGGCGCTGGCGGCCGGCCAGGACGTGCTGTTCGACATCGACTGGCAGGGGCATCGGCTGCTGCAGCAGGCGCTGCCGGGCGACGTGGTCGGCGTCTTCCTGCTGCCGCCGAGCCTGGCGGAGCTGGAGCGCCGGCTGCAGGGCCGCGGCCAGGATTCGGCCGAGGAGATCGCCCGCCGCATGCAGGCCGCCCGTGACGAGATCAGCCACTGGCAGGATTTCGGCCATGTGCTGGTGAACCACGATTTCGACCATACGGTCGCCGGGGTGCGCGCCATCCTGCAGGCCGCACGCTGCGCCCGGCTGCGCCAGCCCTGGCTGGAGGGCTTCGTCGGCAGGCTGCTGCAGCCCTGATGCGGGGGCGCGGGCGGGAGCGGACCGGCTGATGGAGACGCTGCTCACCGTCGTGGCGCCGATCTTCCTGCTGATCGGCATCGGCTATGTCTCGGCGCGGCGGCGCTGGATCTCGGAAGCCGGGCTGAGCGGCATGACGGATTTCGTCTTCCGCCTGGCCATGCCCTGCCTGCTGATCAACGGCGCCACCACGCCGCATCCCAATGCCGGAATGACCGCCTTCGCCTTCTTTGCCGGCTGCCTGGCGACCTATGCCCTGGCGCTGGCGATGTCGGGCACGCTGCTGCGGATGCGGCTGGCCGAGGGCGGCACCTTCGCGCTGAACACCGCCTTCGGCAACACGGCGATGATCGGCGTGCCGCTGGTGCTGGCGGCCTATGGCCAGGCCGGTCTGTCGCAGATGCTGGCCATCGTGGGCCTGCATTCGCTGATCCTGCTGCCGATCGGCACGGTGGTCGGCGAGATCGCGCACAACGCCCGCGCGCCGCTGCTGGCCATCCTGCGCGCGACCGCCCTGTCCGTGCTGAAGAACCCAATCGTCATGGCGGTGCTGATCGGGCTGGTGATCTCCCTCTCGGGCCTGCCGGTGCCGCCGGTGGCGCGGCGCTTCCTGGAGATGACCGGGCTGGCCGGGCCGCCGGTGGCGCTGTTCTGCCTGGGCGCCAGCCTGATCGCCTTCGACGCCCGGCGCGACTGGCCGGAGGCGCTGCTGGGCTCGGCGCTGAAGCTGCTGCTGATGCCGGCGCTGGTCTGGCTGATCGCCTGGCTGGCCGGCCTGTCGCCGCTGATGACCGCGGTCGCCGTGCTGGCCGCCGGCATGCCGACGGGCGCCAACGCCTTCTTCCTGGCCCGCCGCTATGCCGCGGGCGCCGACCGCTCGGGCGCCACGGTGCTGCTGTCCACCATCCTTTCGGTCGGCACGCTGGCGGTGCTGCTCGCCATCCTGTGAGGCGAAACGCCGGCGGCGGCGGTTGAAGCCGCCCGCCACCGAACTTTCATACCGCGCAGGTTTTCAGGCCCTGCCCGTCAGTGCAGGGTGAAGCTGCCTTCGGCATAGCGGAACTCGGCCGGCCGGGTCAGCGCGCTGGAGGCGACGCGGACGGAATGCAGCGGCCCCTGGATCTCGCGCTGCCAGAACTGGAGGAAGCGGTGCAGTTCCGGGAAGCCGGGCGCCTGGTCGAGCTTCTGCCACAGGAAGCTCTGCAGCAGCCCCGGATGGTCCGGCAGGTGGTAGAGGATTTCCGCGGTGGTCAGGCGCCAGTCCGGGATGCGGACGAAGGCTTCGATATCCCGCAGCAGCATGCGCGCTCCTCTCGGCTCGACCCCGGGACGGGCTGTTGAAAGCGCCCAGGGCCGGCCTCCGACCGGGGCGGCCGGGGGCGGGACCCGCGCCGCGGGGACGCCGCAGCATGCCATGCGGCGGCCAGGGTTGCGCAAGAAGAACCGTGATAACAGGCACTTAGCACTCAATCACAGAGAGTGCTGCTCAGCGCTTGACGGTTTTCACGAGGCATCCTAGATCGTCAGCACTCGCCCGTGGTGAGTGCTAACAAGGCTCACCTATCGGGTGGGGCAACCGTCGCTGAATGCGCCAGATAGGGCGTCAGGAGAGGGTCTTATGAAGTTTCGTCCCCTGCATGATCGCGTCGTCGTCCGCCGGCTGACCGCCGAAGAGAAGACGTCCGGTGGCATCATCATCCCCGACACCGCCAAGGAGAAGCCGATGGAAGGCGAGATCGTCGCCGTCGGTTCCGGCGCGCGCAACGAGCAGGGCGTCGTCGTCGCCCTGGACGTCAAGGTCGGCGACCGCGTGCTGTTCGGCAAGTGGTCGGGCACCGAGGTGAAGATCAGCGGCGAAGAGCTGCTGATCATGAAGGAATCCGACCTGATGGGCGTGATCGCGGCCTAATTCGCGGCCTGCGGACCCCATCCTTCCACCAGAACAGACGAGGTAACTATCATGGCTGCTAAGGACGTTAAGTTCGGCGCCTCCGCCCGTGAGCGCATGCTGCGCGGCGTGGACATCCTGGCCGATGCCGTCAAGGTGACCCTGGGCCCGAAGGGCCGCAACGTGGTCATCGACAAGTCCTTCGGCGCCCCGCGCATCACCAAGGACGGTGTGACGGTCGCCAAGGAAATCGAGCTGGCCGACAAGTTCGAGAACATGGGCGCGCAGATGGTGCGCGAAGTGGCCTCGAAGCAGAACGACCTGGCCGGCGACGGCACCACCACCGCGACCGTGCTGGCCCAGGCCATCATCCGTGAGGGCGCCAAGGCGGTTGCCGCCGGCCTGAACCCGATGGACCTGAAGCGCGGCGTCGACAAGGCTGTCGCCGTCATCGTCGAGGACCTGAAGTCCAAGACCCGCAAGATCACCACCTCCGCCGAGGTCGCCCAGGTCGGCACGCTCTCCGCCAACGGCGAGAGCGAGATCGGCGAGATGATCGCGACCGCGATGGAGAAGGTCGGCAACGAGGGCGTCATCACGGTCGAGGAAGCCAAGGGCATCCAGACCGAGCTCGACGTCGTCGAGGGCATGCAGTTCGACCGCGGCTACGTCTCCCCGTATTTCATCACGAATGCGGAGAAGATGATCGCCGAGCTCGAGAACCCCTACATCCTGATCCACGAGAAGAAGCTGTCCCAGCTGCAGCCGATGCTGCCGCTGCTGGAGACGGTGGTGCAGTCGGGCCGCCCGCTGATCATCGTGGCCGAGGACGTCGAGGGCGAGGCGCTGGCCACCCTGGTCGTCAACAAGCTGCGTGGCGGCCTGAAGATCGCCGCCGTCAAGGCGCCGGGCTTCGGTGACCGCCGCAAGGCCATGCTGGAAGACATCGCCATCCTGACCGGTGGCCAGGTGATCTCCGAGGATCTCGGCATCAAGCTCGAGACCGTGACGCTCGCCATGCTCGGCCAGGCCAAGACGGTCCGGATCGAGAAGGAGAACACCACGATCGTCGACGGCGCCGGCTCCAAGGACGACATCCAGGGCCGCGTCGAGCAGATCAAGGCGCAGATCGAGGAGACCTCCTCGGACTACGACCGCGAGAAGCTGCAGGAGCGTCTGGCGAAGCTGGCCGGCGGCGTCGCCGTCATCCGCGTCGGCGGCTCGACCGAGGTCGAGGTGAAGGAGCGCAAGGACCGCGTCGACGACGCGCTGCATGCGACCCGCGCTGCCGTCGAGGAAGGCATCGTCCCGGGTGGCGGCGTGGCGCTGCTGCGCGCCGCGCAGAAGCTGTCCGAGGTCAAGGGCGCCAACAACGACGAGCAGGTCGGCGTCGAGATCGTTCGCCGCGCCATCGCCGTGCCGCTGAAGCAGATCGCCGAGAACGCGGGCAAGGACGGCGCCGTGATCGCCGGTGAGGTCCTGCGCGACGCCACCTACGAGTACGGCTACGACGCGCAGCTGGACGAGTACAAGGACCTGGTCTCGGCCGGCATCATCGACCCGACCAAGGTGGTCCGCACCGCCCTGCAGGACGCGGCCTCGATCGCCGCCCTGCTGATCACGACCGAGGCGATGATCGCCGAGCGTCCGGCCAAGGCGGCGGCTCCGGCCGGCGGCCCGGGCGGCATGGGCGGCATGGGCGGCGACATGGACTTCTGATCCTTCCAAGGGATCAGGGTTTCGGGGAGGGGCGGCCTGCAAGGGCCGCCCCTTCTTCGTTGGACGCGCCGCGTTCCCCCGGAATGGTCTGCCGGTGCCAGTCCCGCCGCTCGGCAGTGTTGCAGTGCGGGACAGGAACGCTTCGTTGCGGAATCGATCGCGACCCCGGCGGTTTACGTTGACAGACTGTAAACGATCTGCCTCACTTCCCCGTGCCAGCCGTTCCGCCCGCCTTGCCGTGCCTCCGGAGACCCGGGCGCTCTTCAAGCCGTACCGGGACACGGATGGACCTCACGGGCGAGGGCGCTCCTGCCCTGCCAAGCGCATAGTAAGGAGTGCAACGAGATGGCGATCGGTACCGTCAAGTGGTTCAACGCCACCAAGGGCTTCGGCTTCATCGTCCCGCAGGACGGCGGCAAGGATGTGTTCGTGCACATCACGGCCGTGCAAAAGGCCGGCCTGCAGGGGCTGAACGAGAACCAGAAGATCAGCTACGACGTGGTGATGGAGCGCGGCAAGGCCGCGGCCAGCAACCTCAAGCCGCTCTGAGCGGACGCGCCGTGCCGGCAGGGAGCGACGGCACCCTGCCGGCCGGAATGACCCGTGCGCAAGGCGCAGCGCGGGCGGCCAAGCTGGCCATGGTGGCGGGGCTCGCGGCCTTCGCCCTGCTCGTCGCCTACAACAACCTCATCGACTACGGCTCGAACTTCGCCTTCGTGGCGCATGTGCTGAGCATGGACACCACCTTCCCCGACACCGCGCTGCGCAGCCGGGCGGTCACCGCGCCGGCGCTGTGGCATGCGGGCTATGCCGGCATCATCCTGGGCGAGGCGCTGACCGGGGCCTGCTTCGCGCTCGGCGCGATCGGCATGGCGCGCGGCTTCGGCACCGAGGGCTTCGCCCGCGCCAAGGCCTGGGCGCATGCCGGCGCGGGCCTCGGCTTCCTGGTCTGGTTCCTGGGCTTCCAGGTGCTGGGCGGCGAGTGGTTCGCCATGTGGCAATCCGCCCATTGGAACGGCCAGGAATCGGCCTTCCGCTTCGTCGCGATGATCCTCGGCGTCGCCATCTACGTCAGCCAGCCGGAGTAGCGCGTCAGGCCACCCGCACCTTGGCGTCGGCCAGCATGGCCTTCAGGTTCTGCCGCATCGTCGCCCCGGCGGGCGAGGCTGGATCGATGCGCAGCACCGCCTCCAGGATGCTCGGCATGCGCAGCAGCTGGCGCTTGCGCTGCACCTCCTCCTGGCACATCAGCCCGAGCGCCGCGGCCCGGTGCGCCTGGGCCAGCTCGTTGAAATGCAGCCCGCGCCCGTCGAAATCGGCGATGGCGTTGCGGTAGAGGTCGAAGCTGGTGCGGAAGACCGCCTCCGAGGCCACGCGCTCCCCCTGGCCGGCCCGCAGATAGCCGAGCAGCAGCAGCGAGCGGCAGGCATTGAAGGCGGCCATGAAATAGGGGTGCAGATTGCCGGCGGCCTCGTCATGCGCCGCGCCAAGGGCGGCGAGCGTGGCCTCCCGGTCGCCCAGATAGAGCGTCAGGTGCCACTGGATGACGTTCACCGAGTAGAGCAGGCTGTCGCGGTCGGTGCGCGGGCTGCGGGAGGATGGCAGCGCCCGCACCGCCGGCTCGATCTCGGCGACGCGCTGCAGCGCCGTCCGGACCCGCCCCGGCGAGGCCGCGTCCAGCGCCCGGTAGCCGTAGATGACGGTGATCACCGCCAGATGCGCCGGGTTCAGCCGGTAGTGCCGGAAGAACTGCTCGCAGGCGAAGGTCAGCGTCTCCGGGTCGGTGACCCGGTTGCGCTTGTTGAAGTAGATCTCGGCGAAGCGCTTCTCGGTCGGCGCGTAGAGGGTGTGCAGCTGGAAGCCGGGCTTGTCGGTGTCGAGCTTCTGCTCGGTGCCGCCCTGGCGCAGCCGCACACTGACCTGCTCGAAAGGCTGCTCGACGCCGGCCAGGGACTGGCGGGCGACGAAGCCGGCGCCTTCCGCGGCGAGCGCGGCCAGCTCGAAGCAGGGCGACGGGTGCTGCCCGCCGCCCTCCAGGCTGAGGATCAGGCTTTCACCGGCGCCGAGCGGCCGGTCGAGGCTGATCTCCAGTCCGCCGTCCCGGATCTTGCCGCCGAGGATCTCGGGAAGGGGAGGCAGCCGCTCGGCCATCATCGATCCGGGAGTTTGCAAGGGGTGATGACGGGGCCAGGTCTCACGCCGTCTCCCAGCCGATCGCCCGCCGGAGGAAGGCGGCGCCCAGGGCGGAGAAGCTGGCCACCTCGGCATTGTCCTTGCCATAGCCATGGCCGCCGGCCTCGGGCTCATAGAAGGCGGCCGGATAGCCCATCGCCTGCAGCTTGGCCGCCATCTTGCGGGCATGGCCCGGATGCACCCGGTCGTCGCGCCGTGTCGTCGCCAGCAGGATCGGCGGATAGGGCTGGCCCCGCTTCGCCGCGTGGTAGGCGGAGAAGTGCTGCATGAAGGCCCAGTCTTCCGGCTTGTCCGGGTCGCCGTATTCGGCGATCCAGCTCGCCCCGGCCAGCAGCCTGGTGTAGCGGCGCATGTCGATGAGTGGGATGGTGCAGAACAGCGCGCCGAACCGCTCCGGATAGCGGGTCAGCATATTGGCGATCAGCAGCCCGCCATTGGACCCGCCCTCGGCGGCGATCCGCTGCGGCACGGTGACGCCGCGGGTCACCAGGTCGGCCGCGATGGCGGCGAAGTCGTCATGGCTGCACGCCTTGGCCGCCAGCCGCCCGGCCTCGTGCCAGGCGGTGCCGAACTCGCCGCCGCCGCGGATCTGGCCGATCACCGCGGTGCCGCCCTTCTGCAGCCAGAGCCGCCCGACGCCGGCCGAGTAATAGGGCAGGCGCGACACCTGGAAGCCGCCATAGGCCGAGAGATGCACCGGCGCCTGGCCGGTGTCGTCCTTCGGCCCGATCTGCACGTAAGGAATCCGCTCGCCATCGGCGGAGACCGCCTCGTGGCGGGACACCGTCAGGCCGTCGGCGTCGAAGCTGGGGGAAGAAGCCTTCAGCAAAGCGGGCGCGGCCGGCGCGGTCGAGGTGAGAAGAAGCTGCGGCGGGGTCACCGGGTCCTGCGCCATGGCCAGCAGCGTGCCGTCGGATTCCTCGAGCTCGGCATCCAGCGGCCAGAGGTCGACCACGCCGATCTGCGGCAGGCCGGGCACTTCTGCCACGTCCCAGCTGCCCGGGGTCAGCAGCTGGTAGACCGGCGCCAGGTTGTCGAGGATCGCCAGCACCAGCTTGCCGTGGCACCAGAAGAAGCCCTGCAGCGCGCGGCGCGGCTCGGGGGTGAACAGCACCCGCGGCGCCAGCGTGCCGGCCATCATGGCGTCGAAGGGCAGGGCCAGCAGCGTGTCGGGGGCGAAGGTCTCGGCGCCCACCGTCCAGGGGGTGCGCGGCTTCACCACCACATGCCCGGCCTGCCAGGCATAGGTGGCGTCGGTCGGCAGGGGGATGCGGTGCTGCGGGCCGCCGCGGTCGCCGAGGAAGATGGTGCCGTCGAAGAAGCCGGTCTTCTCCATGAAGAGCAGCACTTCCTGGCCGCCTTCGCGGTCGACATTGCCCCAGGCGCCCATGCTTTCGAAGGCGGTCTCGAACAGCACCTGGGCGGCCATCGGGTCGGTGCCGCGGCGCCACAGCCGGATGCGGCGCGGATAGCCGGCGCTGGTGGCATTGCCCTCGCCCAGCGCGGTCGACAGCAGCAGCGTGTCCCGGTCCAGCCAGACGATGCTGCTCTTGCCCTCGGCCAGGGCGAAGCCGCCCTCGGGGAAGGCCAGCGCATGCAGGTCGAACTCGCGCAGCACCACGGCGTCGCCGCCGCCGCGCGACAGCCGCAGGATCGCCCGGTCATGCGCCCGGTGCAGCGTGGTGGCGCCGGCCCAGACCCAGTCCTCGCCCTCGGCCGCGGCCAGGGCGTCGAGGTCCAGCAGCACCTCCCAGTCCGGCTGGTCCTGGCGGAAGCCGGCCATGGTGGTGCGGCGCCAGAGGCCGCGCGGATGCGCCGCGTCCTGCCAGAAATTGTAGAGATGCGCGCCGCGCCGGGTGACATGCGGCAGCTTGCCGGGGCGGTCGAGCGCCGCCTTCAGCCCGTCCCGGTCGGCCGCCACCCGGTCATCGGCCAGGCGCTCCAGCACCTGCTCGTTCTGGGCGGCGACCCAGGCCAGCGCGCGCTCGCCCTCGATCTCCTCCAGCCACAGGAAGGGGTCGTCGTCCGGCGCCTCGATCGTCGGCCGCTGGTCCATTCTCCGGTTCCCCTTCAGGCTGGCGGGTCAGCAGGGCGGCCCTGCCGCCCTCAGATGATCTGGTAGCGGGCCTTGGCGGCGCGCTCGATGGCGCCGGCGATCAGCCGGTCCAGATCCATGCCGATGCGGAAATCCTGCAGGAAGCGCAGCTCCTCCTGCGTCGCGTCGCCATCGGCGGCGGCGACCTCGCAGGCCAGGAGATAGGCGGTCTCGCGCAGGCGCGGCGGCAGCGCCTCGCGGATCAGGGCGCAGGCGCGGTCCAGCCCGTCGCTCTGCTCCAGCAGGCTGAGGCAGCTCTCGGTGACCCGCTCGATCTCCTGCGGATGGAAATCGGCGAAGACGGGCAGCTCCTGCACCAGGCGGGACATGACGCCGAGCTCGGCATCCGACATCTGCCGGTCGGCGGCCGACATCAGCACCATGGCGCAGATCAGGGCCTCCTGGGCGGTGAAGCGGATCTTCGTGTGCGGCATCGGCTCTAATCCTTATTCCCGCAAGGCCTAACGCGTTGCGGCGCGCGGTTCAACGCTCGGCCAGGAAGGCGGTTGTCTGCCGCACCGCTTCGGCCAGCCCCAGACGCTGCGGCACCACCCCCTCGGGCAGGCCGGCGAGCAGGCGGGACGGGGTCCGCGGGTCGAGCAGGACGAAGACGCCGCGGTCGTCGGCGCGGCGGATCAATCTTCCGAAGGCCTGGCGCAGGCGGTGGCGGGCGATGGCGTCGTCATAGCCGCCGGGCCTTCCGCCGGAGAGGTGGATGCGCCGCTCCCGGTGCAGGATCGAGGGGCGCGGCCAGGGCACCCGGTCGAAGACCAGCAGCCGCAAGGCCCGGCCCGGCACGTCGACCCCGTCCCGCAAGGCATCGGTGCCCAGCAGGCAAGAGTCTTCCTCGGCGCGGAAGATGTCGACCAGGGTGGCGCTGTCCATGGCGTCGACATGCTGGGCGTAGAGCGGCAGCCCGGCCTCGGCCAGCGCCGGCGCGATGCGGGCATGCACGTCGCGCAGCCGCCGGATGGCGGTGAACAGGCCGAGCCCGCCGCCGCCGGCCGCCAGGAACAGCTGCTGCATGGCCGCCGCCACCTGGCCCGGGCTGTCGCGGCTCATGTCCTCGACCACGAAGGCGCGGGTATTGGCGGCATAGTCGAAGGGGGAGGGCACGGCGGCGCGGATCGCGGGGGCGGCCAAGTGCTGCACGCCGGTGCGCGCCTCGGCCTCGCGCCAGGCGGCCTCGGGGTCGCGGCGGGCGGTGTCGCGCAAGGTGGCCGAGGCGATCAGCACGCCATGGGCGGGGGCCGCCACCTGGGTCGCGAAGGGCACCGTCGGGTCCAGCCAGTGGCGGTGCAGCCCGGCATCGATGTCGCGGCCCTCGCGCCGGGTCAGCGCCAGCCAGTCGACATAGGTCGGGCGCTGGCCGGGCTCGGCGGGCTCTTCCCGCAGCCGGCGCAGCATGGACAGCCAGGCGGTCAGCGGCATCACCGCGCGGCGCTCGATGCTGCGGCAGGCGGTCTCGAGCCGGATGCGAACGCCGGTCTCCAGCTCCTGCTCCGGATCCTCGAGCAGCTCGGCCAGCAGCTTTCCCAGGTATTTCAGCGGGTCGCGCAGCGATTCCAGCGCCGTCTCCAGCGACGCCGCGGCCTCGGGCAGGCCGTCATGCAGCGGGTGCAGGTCGCATTCGGCGTCGTAGAGCGGGTCGCCTTCGGCCGTTCGCGCCATCACCTGCCCGCGGACAGCCCGCAAGAATTCCTCGGCCGGCGAGCTGTCGCGGAAGCCGGGGCGGGTGGGCA
>NZ_MLCO01000148.1 GCF_001982615.1 Teichococcus deserti
TACTTTGTCGTCGGTGGGACGTCACAGCGCCACCCGGGATCAACCCGCGTAGGTGCGTCGGCAGCGTCGGATGGGTATAAGAGACAGGACCGAAGGCAGCGGCGGCGCCGTGGGGTCCGGCGTCTCCAGCGGCGAGAGCGATCCGGCCGTCGGCGGTGCGCCCACCGGTTCCTGGGTCTGCGGCAGCGGCGGGCCGTCGGACGAGGGTTCGAACACCACCGCGACCCCTTCGCGGCCGAAGGGTTCCGCGATCCGCTTCGGCTGCGGCCAGAGCAGCAGCGCCAGGCCGATCGCCAGGTGCAGCGCCAGCGAGATGGCGGCCGCCCAGCCCAGCCGCCGGCGCGCCTTCGCGCCCCGCGGTCCCAGCAGCGGGATGGCGGCGGTCAGGCTCATGCGGCGCGGGGGCTCTCGGGCAAGGCGACACCTGAAGAAGGACGGACGGGCCGGACTCTAGGGCGCCACCCCGCCCGCCACCAGGGCCACCCCCGCGGGCCGCGCATGACGAAGCGTGACGACATGCTTTCCGACGGGGCGCGATCTGCTCTAAACGACCGCGCATGACCGTTCTCGCCATCCGTGACCTGACCATCCGCATCGCCGGCCGCCCCCTGCTGGAGGGTGCCGACCTGATGGTCGATCCCGGCCGCAAGATCGGGCTGGTCGGCCGCAACGGCGCCGGCAAGTCGACCATGCTGCGCGCCATCACCGGCCAGCTGGCGCCCGATGGCGGCGAGATCCGCCTGGCCGCCCGCGCCCGCATGACCCATGTGGCGCAGGAGGCCCCGGGCGGCCCGACCAGCCTGATCGACACGGTGCTGGCCGCCGACACCGAGCGGCATGCGCTGCTCCAGGAGGTGGAAAGCCAGCACGACGCCGCCCGCATCGGCGAGATTCATGACCGGCTGATCGCCATCCGCGCCGACAGCGCGCCGGCCCGCGCCGCCACCGTGCTCTCGGGCCTGGGCTTCGACGCGGCGGCGCAGCTGCGCCCGGTGAGCGAGTTCTCCGGCGGCTGGCGGATGCGCGTGGCGCTGGCCAGCGCGCTCTTCCTCGAGCCCGACCTGCTGCTGCTGGACGAGCCGACCAACCATCTCGACCTCGAGGCCACCATCTGGCTGGAGGGCTGGCTGGCCCGCTTCCCCGGCGCCGCCCTGGTGGTCAGCCATGACCGCGGGCTGCTGGAGCGCGGCGTCGATTCCATCGCCCATCTCGACCAGCGCAAGATCAGCGTCTATCCGGGCAACTACAACAACTTCGTCCGCATCCGCACCGAGCGGGCGGCGCAGCAGGTCGCCCAGAACGAGAAGATCGCGGCGCAGCGGGCGCATATGCAGGCCTTCGTCGACCGCTTCCGCGCCAAGGCGACCAAGGCCCGCCAGGCGCAGTCGCGGCTGAAGGCGCTGGAAAAGCTGCCCGCGATCGAGGCGGTGGTCGAGGACCACGTCACCCGCTTCGCCTTCCCAGAGCCCGCCGAGCTGCCGCCGCCGATCCTGGCGCTCGCCCGTGCCGATGTCGGCTACGACAGCCGCACGATCCTCGGCAATCTCGACCTGCGCCTCGACCAGGAGGACCGCATCGCGCTCCTCGGCGCCAATGGCAATGGCAAGTCGACATTGGCAAAACTGATCGCCGGCCGGCTCGACCCCTTCCGCGGCGAGGTCAAGCGCGCCCCCCGCCTGAAGGTCGGCTATTTCGCCCAGCACCAGACGGAGGAGCTGAACCTCGCCGGCACCCCGCTGAGCCACATGCAGGACGCCCTCGGCCCCAAGGCGACCGAGACCCAGTGCCGCGCCCAGCTGGCCCGCTTCGGCCTGGACGAGGAGCGCGCGACCACCGTCATTTCCTCCCTCTCCGGTGGCGAGAAGGGGCGGCTGCTGCTGGCGCTCTGCACCCGCGAGGCGCCGCAGCTGCTGATCCTCGACGAGCCGACCAACCACCTCGACATCGACGCGCGCGAGGCCCTGGTGCGGGCGCTGGCCGACTACCGCGGCGCCGTGGTGCTGATCACCCACGACCCGCATCTGGTGGAGCTCGCCGCCGACAAGCTCTGGCTGGTGGGCGAGGGCAAGGTCACCCCCTTCGACGGCGACCTCGACGACTACCGGCAATACCTGGCCGAGCGCAGCCGCGCCGCCCGCCAGGCCGGGTCGCCCGCGAAAGAGAAGCCGCGCGACGACCGCCGCGAACGTGCCGAGGCCCGCGCCGCCCTCGCCCCCCTCCGCGAGCGCGTCACCCAGATCGAGGCCGACATGGCCCGCATGCAGCGCGAGGCCGAGCTGATCGCCAGCAAGCTGGCCGACCCCGCGACGCATGAGCGCTTCAAGCCCTCGGAAATCGCCAAGGTCACCCAGAAGCACGGCTTCCTCACCAAGCAGATCGCGACGCTGGAAGAGGAATGGCTGGAGCTGCAGGAAAAGCTCGAAGCGGCCTGAGGGAAGAGAAGACTCCGGGGGGATCGTATCCCCCCGGACCCCGCCTTCTGTTGGCGCCTCAACTCAGAGGCGGGACTCGGCTTGACCTCGCCGCCACATCGGGCGACCTAGACGCCCCACGATCCCGAGGGTGCCCCATGCTCACGCGCCGCCTTGCCATGGCCGCAGGCCTCGCCATGCCGGCCGCGGCGCGCGCCCAGGCATCGCCGCTGCGCATCATCGTCCCGGCACCGCCCGGCGGGTCGACCGACATCCTGGCGCGTGCCCTGGGCGAGCGCGCCGCCGCCGCCCTCGGCCAGCCGGTCGCCATCGACAACCGCGCCGGCGCCGGCGGCGTCGTCGGCGCCGAGGCCGCGGCCAAGGCGGCGCCGGACGGCAACACCCTGGTGCTCGGCCACAACCAGACCCATGCCAGCAACCAGGCGATGATGCCCCGCCTGCCCTACCGCGTGATCGAAAGCTTCGCCCCCGTCGCCCGGCTGGCCACCGTCCCCCACGCCCTGGTCGTGGCGAAGGATTCGCCGGACCCGACGCTGGCCGCCCTGATCGCCCGTGGCCGCGGCGGCGCGACGCTGACCTACGCCTCCTCCCAGGCGGGATCGGCCAGCCATATCCTGGGCGAGACCCTGGTGCGGCGCGCCGGGCTGAAGGCGCAGCACGCCCCCTATCGCGGCGCCGGGGCGGCGGCCGACGACACCGCCGCCGGCTATGTCGATTTCTATGTCGCGACCTACCCCTCGGTCGCGCCGCTGGTGCGCGAGGGCAAGCTGCGCATCCTCGCCATCGGCACCCCCGAGCGCCTGGCCGAGATCGCGGACGTCCCCACCGCCGCCGAGGCCGGCGCCCCCTATCTGGCGATCGATGCCTGGTTCGGCCTCTTCGCCCCCGGCGGCACCGCCCCCGGCCGGGTCGAGCGCATCGCCCAGGCCATCCTGGCCGCCCTCGCCGAACCCACCATGCAGTCCCGCCTGGCCGCCGCCGGCTTCACCCCGGCCCCCGTCCCTTATACCCACCTGACGCTGCCGACC